>NZ_BMJQ01000005.1:300000-402972 GCF_014643535.1 Aliidongia dinghuensis
ACGGTCGTGGGCATGGGGGGCCTCTTGGCTGCTGCGGAATGCGAGCGGGAGCATCTACCGAGCCGCCGAGCTTGAAAACTGGCGGAAACGCCAAGTATCGTGAAGATCATGCCAAAGTTGCCACCGCTCCCGAACCGCGACGTCGCCGCCGTTGCCTATGACGGGCTCTGCACGTTCGAATTCGGCATCGCGGTCGAACTGTTCGGCCTGCCGCGGCCGGAGCTGGCCGACTGGTATCGTTTCCGCATCTGTGCCGCCGAACCGGGACCGCTGCGGGCGATCGGCGGCTTCGTGATCAGTGCGGAGGGCGGGTTCGACGCGCTCGAGGCCGCAGGCACGATCATCGTGCCCGGCTGGCGCGATATCGCCGAGCCGCCGCCCGAACCTCTGCTCGCCAGCCTGCGCCGGGCACATGCAAACGGCGCCCGTCTCGTCTCGATCTGCTCCGGCGTGTTCGTGCTGGCGGCGACCGGCCTGCTCGCCGGCCGGCGCGCCACGACCCATTGGCGCTATACCGACGCACTGGCGCGCGCCCATCCCGCGATCCGCATCGAGCCCGACGTGCTCTATGTCGACGAGGGGCAGATCATGACCTCGGCCGGCAGTGCTGCCGGGCTCGACCTGGGCCTGCACCTGATCCGGCGCGACTTCGGGCCGGCTGTGGCGAACCAGGTGGCGCGACGTCTCGTCATCCCGCCCCATCGCGACGGCGGACAGGCGCAATTCGTCGACCGCCCGGTCCAGGCCGAAGGAGCCGCCCTCGCCGGCCTGTTCGACTGGATCCGCGCCAACCTGACTGAGGATCTCTCGGTGGCACGCCTTGCCGCGCGGGCGCACATGAGCGAGCGCACCTTCCTGCGCCGCTTCGCCGCCGCGACCGGTGCGACGCCCGCCGACTGGGTCACTGCTGCCCGGCTCGCGCGCGCCCGCGAGCTGCTCGAGGGCTCGGATCTCTCGGTCGAGCGCATCGCGAGCGAAAGCGGCTTCGGCACGGCCGACACGCTGCGCCACCACTTCCGCACCCGGCTCAAGACGAGCCCGCAGCGCTATCGGGACCGCTTCCTCCTCGCCTGACTGCATAGCCACGATTTGTGCAATGCAAAAAACGCCGTTGAAAGCGGCAGGGGAGCTGCTACGTTTTCTATGTTGCATCGCAACATCTGAGCGGTCTGCATAAGCTCGTCGGGATGGAAACGCCTTGTCATGAGGAGTTTGACATGAGCATTTCCTTCAAGTCCGCCCCCGCCGTTTCTCTGGCGCCCGCCGCGACGTCGGGCCGTCTCACCCAGTTCCGCGAATTGGTCGGGCTCTGGGTCCAGCGCATGCGCGAACGGGCCGAGCTCGCCCAGTGCGACGAGCGCGATCTGCTCGACATGGGCGTTTCGCGCGCGACCGCGCTCGCCGAAATCCGCAAGCCGTTCTGGCGGGAATAAGCCCGTCCTATTCCGCCGCCGCCGTTGCCGCCCTCGGACGCAACGGCAGCAGCAGGATGAGTGCCACTGTCGCCAGCACGCCCGCCGCGCCGAACACGTCGGCGGATGGGATGCGCGTCACGAACGGTGCCGTCAGGGTCGGTGCCGCCGCCTGGGCCAGCAGCACCGGGACCGCAAGCCAGCCGATGAGGGCGGCATAGCCCTCCGCGCCGAAGATCGCGAGCGGCAGGGTGCCGCGATTGATCGTCATGATGCCGTTGCTCATGCCGTAGAGCACGGCGAACAGGCAGGCCGCCACCGCGGGGCCGGCAATCGGGCTGCCCCAGATCAGCACGATGATGCCGATCGGCGCCAGCGACGCGCCCAGGGCCGCGCGGCCGATCAGGCCGAACCGCCCGCCCGACGACCATTCCAAGAGCCGTCCTGCCACCTGGCCGGGCCCGATCAGCGCCGAGGCTGCGACGGCTTCGCCGGGCGAGAGCCCCATGCCGCCCAGCAGCGGCAGGATCGCGACGGCAAGCGCCGACGTCACGAACCAGCGCAGCGTGAAGAAGCCCATGAGGCAGGCGAGCATGCCGCGCCGCGGACCGACTGTGGCCGCGGCCCGTTGTGCCGTCCGATCCGCCACGATCGTCGGGCGCGGCACCATCATGAGGACGATCGGCAGGTTGACCACGAGTTCGGCCGCGGCATAGACGATGAGCGTGCCGCGCCAGCCGATCGTCGCGGTCAGATAGGCGCCGACAGGCCAGCCGATACTGCTGGCGAAGCCGCCCATCAGCGTGACACCGGTGATGGCCGGTGCCGCTCCCTTGCCCAGGATGCCGCCCAGGGTCGCGAACACGGCGTCATAGAGGCCGAGCGCCATGCCGATGCCGACGATGGTCCAGCCGGCGTACCAGAGGAGCGGGCCGTGCGCCGCGGCGAGCAGGCCGAGGCCGAGTGCCATGGCGAGGGCGCCCGCGGCCAGCGGCGCCCGCCCGCCGTGCCGTCCGATCCAGCGCCCGATGTGCGGGGCGCAGCAGCCCGCGGCAATGAGCGCCCAGGAAAAGGCCGCGAGCAAGCTACCCCGGCTCATGCCGAGTTCGGCCGCGGCCGGCTCGGCGATCACGGCCGGCATATAGAAGCTCACCGCCCAGGAAACGAGCTGGGTGGCACCCAGCGCGAAGGTGAACCGCCGAACTTTCCAGGCGTCCGCGGTCATGGGCGGGCGTCGGGCAGGGTCGTGTCGCCCGGGCCGAGGGTGCGCTGCATGAGCACGATGTCGAGCCAGCGGCCGTGCTTGAATCCGACGGACGTCATCGTGCCGACCACGCGGAAGCCGGCGCGCTCATGGACGCGGAGCGACGCCAGATTGGCGCTGTCGCCGACGACGGCGACCATCTGGCGGCGGCCCCTGGCCGTGCATTCGGCGATCAACGCCTCGAGCAGGCGCCGGCCGAAGCCCCGGCCGGCGGCGTCCGGCGCCAGATAGATCGAATCCTCGACCGTGTCGCCATAGGCGGGGCGCGGCCGATAGGGGCCGGCATAGGCATAGCCCAGCACGACGCCATCCAGCTCCAGCACCAGATGCGGCATGTCGCGCGCCAGCAGATCGGCGCGCCGGCGCGTCATTTCCGCCTCATCGGGCGGCTCGGTCTCGAACGAGGCGGAGCCGTAGAGCACATGGTGGCGATAGATCGCCGTGATGGCGGCCATGTCGGCCGCGCGGCTCGGGCGGATCAGGGAGTTGTCCAGGGCTTTGTGGTCGGCAACTTCGTGGTAGGCGGCTTCGGGCATTGATCGGGACCTGGCGCAGAAATCGTTTTCGACCGGTCAAGGCTGCGCTGTTCACGGTTTCGTGAGAAGAAAAACTTTCCGATACCGTGCATCAGAATTATTTTCCCTTATGCCCTCACCCAGCCTGCGTCAGTTCCGCATCTTCCTGGCCGCGATCGAGACCGGCAGCGTCACCGCCGCGGCCCGGGCGCTTAACGTCACGCAGCCGGCCGCGAGCCAGCAATTGCGCGAGCTCGAGAAGATTCTGGGCACGCGGCTGCTTGTCCGGGCCGGCGGTCGTGTGGCGCCAACCACGGCCGGCGCGGCGCTCGTCGGCCCGGCGGGCCGGGTGCAGGCCGCGGTCGACGAGGCAGTGGCGGTGGTCGCTGCCCATCGGGCCGGCGACACGGGGCGCATCCGGCTCGGCACCGGGGCGACCGCCTGCATCTATCTCCTGCCGCCGGTGCTGGCCGCCGTGAAGCGGCGCATGCCCGGGCTCGAAATCATCATCGCGACCGGCAACAGCGAGGACATGCTGGAACGGCTCGAGGCGGGCGACCTCGACGTGGCGCTCGCGACCATGCCCGGCAGCGTCGGCCGCTCGCTCGCCGCGACCCGCGTGCTGGAGGATCCGATGGTGGCGCTGGTGCCGGAGTCGCTGGCCCCGGCAGCGCCGGTCCTGACGCCGGCCGACCTCGCGGCCCTGCCGCTCATCCTCTACGAGCCGGGCGGCACGACGCGCAGCGTGATCGACGGCTGGTTCCGCCAGGGCGGCATCCGGGCGCGACCGATCATGGAGCTGGGCAGCATCGAGGCGATCAAGATGCTGGTCGGCAGCGGCCTCGGCGCCTCGGTGATGCCGGCGCTGGCCTTGCCCGAGCCGATCGCCGGCACGGTCGTGCGCCCGCTCGCCCCGGCCGCCTCGCGCGATGTCGGCTACGTGCTGCGCCGCTCGCAGGTCATGGACCGGGGCTTGCGCCTGTTCGTCGAGGAACTGGGCCGAGCGGTGCCTGTTTCTTTGGCTCGCCCTACTTCTTCGGGTCCAGCGTCAGCGCCGCCGAGTTGATGCAATAGCGCAGGCCCGTCGGGCCCGGGCCGTCCGGGAAGACGTGGCCCAGATGCCCCTCGCAGCGGCTGCACAGCACCTCATGGCGCACCATGCCGTGGCTGCGGTCGAGCTCGATCTCGACGGCCGGCTGCTCCGTCGGTGCCGTGAAGCTCGGCCAGCCGCAGTGGGAATCGAACTTCGTGTCGGACTGGAACAGTTCCTGGCCGCAGCCGGCGCAGCGATAGACGCCCTCGGCCTTGGTATCGTTATATTCACCGGTGAAGGGCCGCTCGGTCCCCTTCTGGCGCAGCACGCGATATTGCTCCGGCGTGAGTTCCTGGCGCCATTCGGCGTCGCTCTTCCGGATCTTGTCGACCATGACTGGTCACTCCCTCTTCAGTGCCGCTTCCAGCTCCGTGAGATGGGGGGCGAGCGCCGCCTTCGCCAGCCGCTCCATGTCACGATATCGCGAGATCACCGTCTCGCCGAACGGCGTCACCTGGGCACCGCCGCCCGCCTTGCCGCCGAGCTTCGTCGCCACCACGGGCTCGCGGAACATGTTGTTGAGCGCCGCGACCAGCAGCCAGGCCCGCCGATAGGACATGTCCATGGCGCGACCCGCCGCCGCGATCGAGCCCGTCTCGGCCAAAAGCTCGAGGAGCCGGATCTTGCCGGGGCCGATCGCCTCGTCCGGGCCGAAATCGATGCGCAGGGTGAGGCGCGTCATGGCTTCAGGCCACCAGCGCCTGATAGACGAGGCTGCGATAGAGCCGCCAATAGTCGGTGAACTCGTTCGGCTGCTGGATCAGCATGAGGGCGATCAGCCGCTCCTTGGGGTCGATCCAGAACTGGGTGCCGGCGAGCCCGCCCCAGGAATAGTCGCCGGCGCTGCCCGGCATGTCGCTCTCGCCGTCGGTGAGCCGGATCGAGAAGCCCAGGCCGAAGCCGTGGCCGGGGCCCAGAAGATAGCGGCCGGTGCTGTTGTCGCGCCGTCTCGCGCCCAGATGGTCCGTCGTCATGTAGGCGACGGTCTTCCGGCCGAGGATGCGCGTGCCGTCGAGGGCGCCGCCAGCGAGCAGCATGGTTGAGAAGCGCAGGTAGTCGGCCGCGGTCGAGACCATGCCGCCGCCGCCCGACAGCATGAGCGGCGGCTCGGTCACCTTGCGCAGCTTCGGCAGCTTGCCGGTGCCGTCGGCGACCGGCTCGGCCAGGCGGTGATGGTCAGCGGGCGGCACGAAGAAGCCGGTATCGGCCATGCCGAGCGGGCCGGTGATCTCCGCCTTGATGAAGGCGTCGAGCGTCTGGCCCGTCACGATCTCGATGACCCGGCCCAGCACGTCGGTCGAATAGCCATATTCGAACACTTCGCCCGGCTGGTGAGCCAAGGGCAGGCGACCCAGGCGATCGACCTTTTCGGCCAGCGTCTCGCGCGTCGTCGAGATCTCGGCCTCGCGATAAAGCCGTTTTACCGGCGTCGTCTCGAACAGCTGGTCATAGATGAGGCCCGAGGTATGGCGCAGCAGGTCCTGGATCGTCGCCGGCCGGCGGATGCGCTCGAGCTTGAGGTCCGACGAGCCGGGCTCGGTCACCGCCACCTGCTGGTTCGAAAAGCTCGGCAGGTATTTCGCGACCGGGTCCATGAGCAGCATCTGCCCGCGCTCGGCCAGGATCATGGCGGCGACGCTGACGATCGGCTTGGTCATGGAATAGATGCGGAAAATCGCGTCCTTGGCCATGGCGTCGCCCGCCGCCTTGTCGCGATAGCCCACCGCCTCGAAATAGGCGGTCTCGCCATGGCGCAGGATCGCCGCGACCGCGCCGCCGATCCGGCCTTGCGCCACACCCGCCTCGAAGGCGGTGGTGATGCGCTCCAGGCGCTCGGCGGAAAAGCCCAGGCTGTCGGAAGTCATGCGGTACTCCTTCATGTCCCTCTACCGCTTCGCGGGAGAGGGTCGGGACGTCACCCGATCAAGGCGAGGAAATCGTCTTCGCTGATGGTTGCTACACCCAGTTCCTGCGCCTTTGCGGCCTTGGAGCCGGCGTCGGCGCCGACCACCACATAGTCGGTCTTGGCCGAGACGGAGCCGGTGACCTTGGCGCCGGCGGCTTCCGCGCGCGCCTTGGCCTCGCCGCGCGTCAGCTGGACCAGCGTCCCGGTGAAGACGACGGTCTTGCCGTCGAGCACGCCGCCCTCGCGCGCGGCGAGAACGAACGGCTCGACCGTCTCGAGCTCGCCCAGGAGATCGTCGACCGCCGCCCGGTTGTTCTCCTCGATGAAGAAGTCGGTCAGGTCCTTCGCCGTGTCGCCGCCGATGCCGTCGATGTTCATGAGCTCGCGGTAGGCGTCGCTCTCCGGATCGGCCGCAGCGCTCATCGCCTCCCGCCAATGGTCGAGCGTCCGATAATGCTTCGCCATCAGCCGGGCCGTGGTCTGGCCGACCTGGCGGATGCCGAGCGCCAGGATGAAGCGGTCGAGCGGGATGATCTTGCGCGCCTCGATCGACTTCAAGAGCTTCGAGATCGACAGTTCCTTCCAGCCCTCGCGCCCTTCGATGTCAGAAGCCTTGAGGCGGAAAATGTCGGCCGGCGTCTTGATGAGCCCGGCCTCGTGGAACTCGACGACGGTCTTCCAGCCGAGGCCCTCGATGTCGAACGCGTCGCGGCTGACAAAATGCCGCAGCCGCTCGACCGCCTGGGCCTCGCAGACCAGACCGC
Source organism: Aliidongia dinghuensis (assembly GCF_014643535.1). Classification (NCBI taxonomy): domain Bacteria; kingdom Pseudomonadati; phylum Pseudomonadota; class Alphaproteobacteria; order Rhodospirillales; family Dongiaceae; genus Aliidongia; species Aliidongia dinghuensis. The sequence goes on from NZ_BMJQ01000005.1 coordinate 306,955, forward strand.
CGGTGCAGAAGCGCTTGGCCTCGCCCGGCTCGCGCACGGCGGCACTGTGGCAGATCGGGCATTCGGTCGGCGGCTGCCACGGCTCGGCGCCTTCCGGCCGCAGGTCCGGCACGACCGAGACGATCTGCGGGATGACGTCGCCGGCGCGCTGGACCACGACCATGTCGCCGATCCGGATGTCTTTGTCGGCGATGTAATCCTCATTGTGCAGCGTGGCGCGGCCGACCATGACGCCGCCGACATTGATCGGCGTCAGCTCGGCGACCGGTGTCAAGGCGCCGGTGCGACCGACCTGGAGCGTGATACCGTTCAGCCTCGTGCGCGCCTGCTCCGGCGGGAACTTGTGTGCGATCGCCCAGCGCGGCGCGCGCGAGACGAAGCCCAGGCGCTGCTGCAGGTCAAGCCGGTTGACCTTGTAGACGATGCCGTCGATCGAGAAGCCCAGCGTGGCGCGGGCATTGCCGATGTCCTCGTAGAAGGCGAGCATCTCGTCGACCGAGCGGCAGAGCCGGCTCGGCTCGTTCAGGCTGAAGCCGAAGCCTGCGAGCGCCTGGCGCGCCTCCTCCTGCGTCGCGCCCAGCGGCTGGCTCACCTCGCCCCAGGCATAGCCGAAGAAGCGCAGCGGCCGCGACCTGGTGATGGCCGGGTCGAGCTGGCGCAAGCTGCCGGCCGCGGCGTTGCGCGGGTTGGCGAACAGCTTGCCGCCGGCCTCCTGCTGGCGTTCGTTCAAGGCCATGAAATCCGCGTCGGTCATATAGACCTCGCCGCGCACCTCCAGAATGTCGGGAGCGGCACCCTTGAGCCGTTGCGGCACATTCTCGATGGTGCGGACGTTGGCGGTGACGTCCTCGCCCTCCTGCCCGTCGCCGCGCGTCGCCGCCTGGACCAGCTGGCCCTTCTCGTAGCGCAGAGAACAGCTCAAGCCGTCGATCTTGAGCTCAGCCACGACCTCGAGCGCCTGGTTCGGATCGGCGCGCAGCTCGGCCAGGAAGTTGCGCACGCTGTCGACGAAACCCTCGACATCCTCGCGGCTGAAGGCGTTGCCGAGCGACAGCATGGGGATGGCGTGGCGCACTTTGCCGAAGCCGGCCGCCGGGGTGGCGCCGACCCGGTTCGTCGGGCTGTCGGCGCGGATCAGCTCTGGGAAGCGTGCCTCGAGTTCCTGCAACCGGTGGAAGAGAGCGTCATATTCGGCGTCGGAGATCTCGGGCGCGTCCTCGGCGTGATAGCGCTCGCCGTGATAGTCGATCGCCGCCGCCAGGTCGGCCATGGCCGCCGCGGCTTCCTCCTCGGTCAGGGCCGCGCTGTCGATCGAGAGGTGACGGATGGCGGGCGCGGTCATGTCTTCTCCGAAGCGGGACGGACGAGCCCTTTCCTCTAGCGCGAAGCGGCAGGACGGAGAAGGGGTCTCCGCGTAACCTCCCGAAGGGCCCATCAGATTTCGCCATCGGCAGATTTTTCTGTCGGCATGGCCGCAGCCGTGCTGAGTTAGGCCGATGCCGATATTGCCTGCCCCCCCAGACGAAACGACGCCCGTCCCGATCGAACGCATTTCGCTGCCGCGCCTGCTCGTCTATCTGCTGGCGGCGACGGTCCTGGTCGTGACCTGCGGCGGCTTGGTGATCGGAGCCGACCGTCTGCTGTTTGGCTCCAGTGCGGCGCCCGATTCGATCTGGTTATGGCTCACCTATGCGGCGCTCGCCCTCGCCGTGCTCGCGGCCTACGGGCTGCACGGCCGCTTCGTCGAGCGCCGACCGCGCCGGGAGCTGGCGCTGCGGCCGGCACTCAGGGAAACGGCCACAGGGACGGCGATCGGTATCGGCTTCGTGGCGCTGCTGGTGCTCGTGCTGGCCGCCGCGGGCGGCTACCGCATTGCAGGCTGGCGCAGCCCGGTCGAGATGGCGATGCCCAGCCTGATGGCGATCGGGGCGGCCCTGATGGAGGAGGTGCTGGCCCGCGGCTTCGTGCTGGGGCTCCTCGAGCGCTGGGCCGGCAGCTGGGTGGCGCTGGTACTCTCGGCCGTGCTGTTCGGCGCGGCCCATCTCGACAATCCGGGGGCGGGCGCCTGGCCGATCACGGCGCTGACGCTCGGCGCAGGTTTGGCGCTCGGCGCTGCCTATCTTGCGACCCGGCGGCTCTGGCTGCCGATCGGCCTGCATTTCGGCTGGAACTTCGGCCAGAGCGCCCTCTTCGGCCTGCTCGATTCCGGCACGTCCTTCCCGAGCCTGATCGATGCCCGGGTCGAGGGCCCGGCCTGGCTCACCGGCGGGGCCTTCGGGCCGGAGGCCTCGCTGCCTGGGTTCGTGCTCTGGCTGCTGTTCGGCCTGTTCTTGCTGACGCGTGCCGTCGGTGCCGGGCGGCTTCTGCCCCGACGCCGGGCACCTGCCGTGGAGGTGCCATGCTGACGCTCGCCGCGGCGACCCAGATCATCGACATGGCGCTTGCTGAAGGCCGGCGCCGCAACTTGCAGCCGCTGACCGTGGCCGTGCTCGATGCCGGGGGCCATCTGGTGGCGCTGAAGCGCGAGGATGGGTCGAGCCTGCTGCGGCCACAGATCGCGACCGCCAAGGCCTGGGGCACGCTCGGCATGGGCTTCGGCAGCCGCGAGCTCGCCCGCCGGGCGGCCGGCAACCCGGCGTTCTTCGCGACGCTGACCGAGCTCGCCGGCGGCAACATGGTGCCGGTGCTGGGCGGGGTGCTGATCCGCGATCAGGCCGGCCGCATCCTGGGTGCGGTCGGCATCAGCGGCGATCGGTCGGACCAGGACGAGGCTTGCGCGCTCGCCGGCATCGCGGCGGCGGGCTTGGTCGCCGATCCCGGCGGCGAGATGCCGGCTTAGGCGGCGCCGGCCGCGAGCAGGCTCTGCGCCGCGGCGCGCGCTTCTTCGGTGATGCTGGCGCCGGACAGCATGCGGGCGATCTCCTCGCGCCGCTCGGCTTCGTCCAGGCTTTCGACCCGGGTCACGGTCGTGTCCTTGGCCTGGTTCTTGGCGACGCGCCAATGATGGCGACCGCGGGCGGCCACTTGCGGGCTGTGGGTCACGACCAGCACCTGCAGCTCTTGGCCGAGGCGGGCGAGCCGCTCGCCGACGGCGGCCGCGACAGCGCCGCCGATGCCGCTGTCGACTTCGTCGAACACGATGGTCGGCACGCTCGACACGCGCGCCAGCACGACCTTGAGCGCCAGGAGGAAACGCGACAGCTCGCCGCCGGACGCGATCTTGGTCATCGGCCCGGGCGCGGCACCAGGGTTGGTTGCGACCTCGAACGCCACGCGCTCGGCGCCGTCGGCGCCCCAGTCGTCGGGTGCCAACGGCGCGATCGTGGTCGAGAAGCGCGCCCGGTCGAGCTTGAGCGGCGCCAGCTCCGCCTGCACCGCCCGGTCGAGCTTCTGGGCCGCACCCTGGCGCAGCCGGGTCAGCCGCTCGGCCGCCGCCGTGTAGCGGGCGCGCGCCTCCGCCTCGTCCTTGGCGAGCCGCTTCAGCCCGGCCTCGCCGTCCTCAAGCATGCCGAGGCGCCGGGCGATGTCGTCGCGCAGGTCGGCAAGCCCATCGACCGCGACGCCATGCTTGCGGGCGAGGGCCCGCAGGTTGAAGAGCCGCTCCTCGACGCTCTCGAGATCGCCGTCGCGCTCGTGGTCGCGCATCGCCTGGTCGAGGGCGGCGCGCGCCTCCTCGGTCTCGACCAGCGCCCGCTCGAGCGCCGCGATGGCGCCGTCGAGCACGCCGCCGGCCTTGTCGCGCACGCGCTCAAGCGCGCGGGCCGCGACGTTGAGCGCATGGTCCGCCCCGCGCTCGCCCGCCAGCTCCTGGGCCGCGGCCGTCATCGCCTCGGCCACCTGGGCGCTGTGCATGAGGCGCGCGCGCTGTTCAGCGAGCAGCGTTTCCTCGCCCGGCTGCGGCTTCAGCGCATCAAGCTCGCTCAGCGCATGACGCAGATATTCCTCGTCGGCCGCGGCCTTGGTCCGTGCCGCCTTGGCCGCTTCACGCGCGTCGCGGGCCCCGCGCCAGGCCTGCCAGGCGGTGCGCACCGCGTCACCCATGTCGCGTGCGCCGGCGAAGGCGTCCAAGAGCGTGCGATGGTTGGCCGGGTCCATGAGGCCGCGCTGCTCGAACTGGCCCTGGATCTCGACCAGCGTGTCGCCCAGCTGCTTCAGCAGGCCGACGCCGACCGGCTGGTCGTTGACGAAGCCGCGCGAGCGGCCGTCGGCGCCCAAAACCCGGCGCAGAACGAGCGTGTCCTCCGCGTCGATGCCTTGCTCGGTGAGGATGGCGCGCGCGGCATGGCCGGGCCCGATGTCGAATTCGGCGGCAACGATCGCCTGCTGGGCCCCGCGCCGGACGAGGCCGCTCTCGGCGCGCATGCCGAGCGCCAGACCGAGCGCGTCAAGCAGGATCGACTTGCCGGCACCGGTCTCGCCGGTCAGCACCGAAAGATGCGCGGGAAAGGCCAGATCCAGCCGCTCGATCAGAACGACGTCGCGGATCGTCAGGCTCAAGAGCATGGGGCGGGCGACACGCAGGGCGGCTTCATGGCACGGCCGACCATACAGGCGAACGATGACGGGAGCTAGCGGCGGCGCATGGGCGCGCCGCCCCCGGCCAGGCGAAAGGGGATCAGACGATCGAGGGTCAGAAGATCGAGCTGAAGGTCCGGCTGAACCAGCCGGGCTTGCTGTCTTCGGCCACGACCCGGCGGCCGCCGACCAGGTCGTACGTGTCCTGGTACCATTCGCTGTCCGGGTAATTGTAACCCAGCACCGCCGCGGTCTGCTTGGCTTCCTCGTTGAGGCCGACAGCGGTGTAGCATTCGGCGAGGCGGGCCAAAGCCTCCGGCACGTGGCTCGTCGTCTGGTAGTCGCCGATCACCTTGCGGAAGCGATTGATGGCCGCGACATACTGGCCCTGCCGCTCGTAATAGCGGCCGATCTCCATCTCCTTGCCGGCCAGATGGTCGCGCGTCAGGTCGAGCTTGAGCCGCGCGTCGCGGGCGTAGCGCGAGTCGGGGAAGCGGGTGACGACATCGTCGAGCGCCTTCAGGGCCAACTCGGTGTCGTGCTGGTCGCGCTGCACGTCGACGATCTGCTCATAGTACGAGATCGCCTTGATGTAATAGGCGTAGGCAACGTCGCGATGGCCGGGATGCAGCTGGATGAAGCGGTCCGCGGCGGTGATGGCGTCGTCGTACTTGCCGGCCTGGTACTGGACGTAGGCCTGCATCAGCTGCGCCTTGGTCGCCCAGACCGAATAGGGATGCTGCCGCTCGACCTCGTCGAACAGCTTGCCGGCAGCGGCCCAACGCTGATCGGCCATCTGGTCGACGGCGTCGTTGTACAGCACCTCGACCGGCTGGTCCTTGTAGGCGTCCGTGCTCACATCGGAGCATCCGGCGAGGCCCAGCCCGCACACCAGAGCAAGGGCGGCCAGAACGCGGCCGGTCCGAAGTCTCAGCATCCCGCTACATGGTCCTTACATTGACGCCCGGCGGTCTCGACCCGCCGGCAGAAGCGGGTCTCTTAGCACAGTCATCCGGCTTCCGCGAGCGCCGCGGCGGAGTGCCGCGCCTCGGCGCCAGAAAACCATTCGGGCGGAAACCGTTCAGGCGGTGGCGCGCGCCGGTTCCTGCCAGGCGTCGATCGGCTGGGCGTCCGCCAGCGTCACGTAGCACCAGGCCTCATCGTCGGCGAAGAGGGCCTCGAGCGCCCGGCGATTGAGCGCGTGGCTCGACCGGATACCCTCGAACCGGCCGATGAGCGGGTTGCCGGCCAGATAAAGGTCGCCGATCGCATCGAGCGCCTTGTGGCGCACGAATTCGTCCGGATAGCGCAGGCCGCCGTCGTTCAGCACCTCGTCGCCATCGATCACGATGGCGTTGTCGAGCGAGCCGCCACGCGCCAGGCCCGCGGCACGCAGCTGGTCGACCTCGGCCAGGAAGCCGAAGGTGCGGGCGCGGCTGATCTCGCTCTTGAACGTGCCCGGATCGACCGTGACGCGGGTCGACTGGCGAGCGATGGCCTTGCTCGCGAAGTCGATGGTGAAATCGACCGAGAAGCCCTCGCCCGGCGCAAGCGTCACGGATGCCTGGCCCTGCTCGATACGGACCGGCTTCAGCACCTTGACGAAACGGCGCGGCGCCAGTTGCTCGATCGTGCCGGCGCATTCGATCAGGAAGACGAACGGTGCCGCCGACCCATCCATGATCGGCACTTCCGGCCCGATGATGTCGATGATCGCATTGTCGATGGCGCAGCCGGCGAGCGCCGACATCAGATGCTCGACCGTCATGATCGAGATGCCCTTGTCGTCAGTCAGCGGCGTGCACAGCGCAGACTCGACCGAGCGGCGCCAGTCCGCCGGGATTTCCACCGGTGCGCCCTCGACGTCCAGGCGGCGGAACACGATGCCAGTGTTCGCCGGCGCCGGGCGGAGGGTGATCGCAGCCTTGACGCCACTGTGCAGCCCGACCCCCGTGCAGTGGATCGGCGCCTTCAGCGTCTTCTGCAGAACGGCACCCTTGTGAAACATGACGAAACCTAGATTTGTTTTGCTGGAAGAGAACTCGCCCTTCCTTGGTGCGTAATGAATAACCAACCGACCAGTCTGCAACAAATCACTCTTGATGAACGAATGTTGCAGTGCGTGTTGGAAAAATTATAAGCAAAAACAATCTATTGTGGGCGGGTCTTGTGGCCGTGTGTCACCGTCGGCACCGGTATGCGCAACTGCCTGCATGGCGCCCACATGGCAAGGGCGCCGCCGGAGCCGGCGACGCCCTTCGTGATGCGGTATGCCGATGCCGCTCAGTTCGCCTGGCGGCGCAGGAAGGCCGGAATGTCGAGGTAATCCTCTTCGCTGCTCTGCGGCGCCCGCTCGGCCGGGTCGATCGCACCCAGGCGCGGTGCCGCCTGGGGCTGCTGCTGCGGCTGGGGCCGCGGGGCCGGCTGCGCCGCGCGCGGCGGCTCGGCATGGCCGCGGCCGATGATGCGCTGGAACAGGCTCGGAGCCGCCTGACGCGGCTTCGGTGCCGGCTGCGGCTGGGTGGCACGCAGTGCGCCCAGCGGCATGTCGGCCTCGTTGCGGCTCACCATCGGCTGCATCGGCCGCGGCGCCAGGAACGCATCGCCCGCCACCTCGGCGGCCGGGCGCTGTTCGGCAACGCGCGGGTCGGCGAAACGCTGCTCGACGGGTGCTGCCGGCGCCCGCTGCGCCGTCTGGACCGGCAACTCGCCCATGGTATGGACGGCGGTCGCAGCCTTGCGCGTGAGCGCCGCGATCGAGGCCGGCTCGTCGAGCCGGGCCATGACGGGCTCCGGCTGGGCTTCGACCGTGGCGGCGAGCGGCGTCAGCGCCGCGGCCCGCTGCTGGGCTGCGGCCTGGGCCGCCGCCGCGGCGCGGGCGGCGTTCGAGACCTCGGCGTCGATGCCGGTCGCCACGACCGAGATGCGCATCTTGCCTTCGAGCTTCTCGTCAAAGGTCGAGCCGAAGATGATGTTCGCTTCCGGATCGACTTCCTCGCGGATGCGGTTTGCGGCCTCGTCGACCTCGAAGAGGGTCATGTCCGAGCCGCCGGTAATGTTGATCAGCACGCCCTTGGCGCCGCGCATCGAGACATCGTCGAGCAGCGGGTTCGAGATCGCGGCCTCGGCCGCGTCGATCGCGCGCTTTTCGCCCGCGGCCTCGCCCGTGCCCATCATCGCCTTGCCCATCTCGCTCATGACGGCGCGGATGTCGGCGAAGTCGAGGTTGATGAGGCCCGGCATGACCATGAGGTCGGTAACGCCGCGCACGCCGGCATAGAGCACGTCGTCGGCCATCTTGAAGGCCTCGGCGAAGGTCGTGCGTTCGTTCGCGACGCGGAACAGGTTCTGGTTCGGGATGATGAGCAGCGTGTCGACGAATTTCTGCAGTTCTTCGATGCCCGCCTCGGCGAGCCGCATGCGGTTCGTGCCCTCGAACTGGAACGGCTTGGTGACGACGCCGACCGTCAGGATGCCGTTCTCGCGCGCCATCTTGGCGATGACCGGGGCAGCGCCCGTGCCCGTGCCGCCGCCCATGCCGGCGGTGATGAACACCATGTTCGAGCCATTGAGGTGGCCCAAGATCTCCTCGGTCGCCTCTTCGGCGGCCTGGCGGCCGACGTCCGGCCGGGCGCCGGCGCCGAGGCCGCGCGTCACCGACTGACCCAGCTGCACCTTGCGGTCGGCCAGCGAATGCTGCAGCGCCTGCGCGTCGGTGTTGCAGGCGATGAACTCGCAGCCGACCAGGTTGGCGCGGACCATGTTGTTCACCGCATTGCCGCCGGCGCCGCCGACGCCGACCACCATGATGCGAGGGGTCAGGTCGCTGAATTCCTTGGGAATGCTGAGGTTGATGGTCATCGGTTCCTCCGGGTCAGGGCACGGGCCGTCGGGCTTTGGTTACGAGAAGCAAGCAACAAGGGCGATTCGATAGCGAAGTCTCAATCTGACCGGCCCTTCGCCAGTGCCGCGATTCTGATCGAATCGGTTGGTCAGATCAATAGGCGGTAGTGAAATTGGCGCCGGCATACTACAAATTCTCCTTCAGCCAGCCGCCGATACGGCCGAGCACACCCTTGGGCTGATCGGGCGCATTGGGGTCGCGTCCGCGCGTCTCTGCGCGCTCGGACGCGGCGAAATGCAGCAGTCCCGCGGTGGTCGCGAAGGCCGGTCCGCCGGTCGACTCGGCGAGGCCGGAAATTCGCGTCGGCTTGCCGACTCGCACCTGTTTGTCGAGAATCATGCCGGCGAGCTCGCGCGTGCCGGGAAGTTGCGCGGCGCCGCCGGTCAGCACGACCTGGCGGCCGGCGAGCTTGTCGAAGCCCGAGGTCTCGAGCCGGTTGCGCACGAGCTCGAACGTCTCTTCGAGCCGGGGCGTGATGATCGCGATCAGGTGCGACTTCGGCACGTGGTTGGTGTGCCCATCCTCCTCCTCGCCCACCACCGGCACGCTGATCGTCTCGCGCTCGTCGGCGGGCGACGGGATGGCGCTGCCGTAGAGCGTCTTCATGCGCTCGGCATGGGAGATCGGGGTCGAGAGCCCGCGCGCGATGTCGTTCGTCACGTGCACGCCGCCGACCGGCACCGTGTCGGCATAGACGATCGAGCCGTCGTAGAAGACCGCGATCGAGGTCGTGCCGCCGCCCATGTCGATGACGGTGACGCCCAGTTCCATCTCGTCGTCGACGAGGGCGGCCAAGCCCGCGGCATAGGGCGAGACGACCATGCCCGCCACTTCCAGGTGGCAGCGGCCGACCGCGGCCATCATGTTGCGCACGGCAGCGGAGCCCGCCGAGACGACATGCATGTTGACGCCCAGGCGGTCGCCCATCATGCCGCGCGGGTCGCGGATGCCACGGCTGCCGTCGATCGAGAATCCCACCGGGATCGAATGGATGATCTGCCGGTCGGTCGGCTCGCGATAGGCATGGCCCTGGTTCAGGACGCGCTTCATGTCGGCATCGCCGATCTCGCGCCCGCCGATCGAGATCTCGATCGGCACGATGCGCGAGGCGGGGAAGCCGCCGGACAGGTTGACGATGACCTGGGTGATGGTCTCGCCCGCCATCTGCTCGGCGGCATGGACCGCGTTCAGCATCGAGGTCGCCGCGGCATCGAGGTCGACGATCTGCCCGGCGCGCACGCCGCGCGACACCTGATGGCCGATGCCGAGCACGCGCGGGCCGCCGGTCTCGCGGCGCGCGATGAAGCTGCACACTTTGGTAGTGCCGATGTCGACGGCGGCGATCAGCGTGCCGCGCGGACGGGATGCGGCCTTGCTCATGTCTTCTTCGGGGCGGTCTTGGCGGGTTTCGTCGGGGTCGTCTTCGTCGGCTCCTGGTTCACCTTGACGACGACCCGGTCCGCCAGGCGCAGGTCGACGCGCTCGATGTCGCGCGCGAGCAGGCCGTGGTCGCGATCGATCGCGGCCAGATGGGTCCAGGCGCCGGCGACGCCGTCCTCGGGCAGCTCGACGTCGATGCCGCTGTCGAGCTTCAGGTTCCAGCGCCGGTCGTTGATCCAGACCGCTGCCTGCACCTTCTTCATCAGGTCCGGCTGGGTGCCCAGCACCTGGATCAGGCTCTGCGCGTGCTTGGGCGCGTCGTCGCCGACGACCAGCAGCAGGTTGGAATAGCGCTCCAGATGCTCGGTCGCGACCACGACGCCGTCCTGGTCGATCAGCACCATTTTGCCGTGACGCTGCCAAAGGGCGAGCGGCTTGCGCTCGACCAGCTTGATGTAGATGCGGCCGGGCAGCTGCCGCTCGACCGCGGCGGTGCGCACCCACGGCAGCGCTTCGAGCTGCAGCTTCGCGGCGGCGGGGCTGACGCCGAAGATCGGCCCGCCGGGGCGGGCATTGACCGCGGCCAGGATCTCGGCCGGCGTCGTCATCTGCCGGCCCTCGACGTCGAGCGTCTGCACCGTGAAGCCGGCCGCGGCCGTCGTCGCCAGGAGCGCGTTCGAGAGCCGGTTGCCATGATCGAGCTGATCGGCGGCGCCGAGGCCGCCGAAGACGAGCACGGCCAGGCCCAGGACGGCGCCCGCGACCCGCGTCGGCCGCCGCGGCAGCCAGCGCGCGATCCGGCGCTTCAGCAGCAGGCGCTTCGCGCCCTCGAGATTCTTGGCGGCTGGTTTCACGCGTCGCATGTCGCAGACTCCACCATCCAAGCGCAGAGGTCGGCATAGGAGATGCCCGCCGCGCGCGCCGCGTCCGGTACCAGCGAGGTCGGCGTCATGCCGGGCTGCGTGTTGACTTCGAGCAGATAGAGCTTGCCGGGGCCGGCCCCCGTATCGGTGCCCGTGTCGTCGTAGCGGAGGTCGGCGCGGCTCACGCCGCGGCAGCCGAGCGCCTGGTGGGCCGTGACGGCGATGCGTTCGGCCTCGGCATAGGTCGCAGGCGGCAATTGGGCCGGGCAGATGTGAGTCGACCCGCCGACGGCGTATTTCGCTTCGTAATCGTACCAGGTGCCGCGCGAGACGATCTCGATGACGCCCAGTGCCTTGTCGCCCATGACCGCGACGGTAATCTCGCGACCGGGGATGAAGCGCTCGACCAGCATCTCGTCCTTGAGCTGCTCGGCGGCGAGCACGTGGTTCTGCCCTTCGCGCACGATGATGACGCCGACCGACGAGCCCTCGTTCGCCGGCTTCACCACATAGGGCGCCGGCATGACCGTCTCGGCGAGGATTTCTTCGCGCGAGGCCACGCGGCCCTCGACGACCGGCAAGCCGGCGGCGGCGAACACGGTCTTCGCCATCGGCTTGTCCATGGCGACGGCCGAGGCGAGCAGGCCCGAATGGGTATAGGAGATGCCCATCAGGTTGAGCAGCGCCTGAATATGGCCGTCCTCGCCGCCGCGGCCGTGCAGCGCGTTGAACACCACGTCGGGCTTGGGCGTAAGCAGGCCCGCAAGTGCTGCCGGGTCGCGCGGCGGGTCGATCTCGACCACGTCGTAGCCCTTCTCGCGGAGTGCCTCGGCGCAGCCGCGGCCGCTCGACAGCGAGACCTCGCGCTCGGCCGACCAGCCGCCCATCAGCACCGCGACGCGCTTCTTCCTGGCTTCGGTCATGGCGTGATCCCCGCAATTCCGGGCAAAGGCCGGCCGATTCGCTTGATTTCCCACTCGAGCGCGATGCCGCTCGTCTCGAACACGCGCCGGCGTACTTCCTCGCCGAGCCCTTCGAGGTCGGCGGCGGTCGCGTCGCCGCGGTTGATGAGGAAATTCGTGTGCAGCTCCGACACTTGGGCGCCGCCGCGCGTGAGGCCGCGGCAACCGGCCTGGTCGATGAGGGCCCAAGCTTTGTGGCCCGGCGGATTGGCGAAGGTCGAGCCGCCGGTGCGCGCGCGGATCGGCTGGCTCGCCTGGCGCTTCGCCTGGATGTCGGCCATGCGGGCGGCCACCGTGGACGGGGCCTCGGGCACGCCCTTCAAGGTCGCGTGCAGGAACACCCAGTCCTCCGGCGCGCCTGAATGGCGATAGCTGAGGTCGAGCTCGGCGGGGGTGACCACCAGGTGGTGCCCCCTGCCGTCGATGACGGCGGCCCCCGACAGCACGTCCTTGATCTCGGCGCCATAGGCGCCGGCGTTCATGCGGAGCGCGCCGCCGATCGTGCCGGGCACGCCGGACAGGAACTCGAGGCCGCCCAATCCGGCCTGCGCACAGCTTTCGGCGACATTGGCATCGAGCGCGCCGGCGCCGGCGTAGACCTGGTCGTCCTTGACCGCGACGTCGGCGAAGGGCCGGCCGAGCCGAATGACGACGCCCGGCACGCCGCCGTCGCGCACCAGCAGGTTGGAGGCGACGCCGATCACCGTCACCGGCACGTCGGCCGGCTTCGTCGTCAGGAATTCGGTCAAGTCGGCCATGTCGGCCGGGCGGAACAGCACCTCGGCCGGGCCGCCGACCCGGAACCAGGTGTTGGCCGCCAATGGCGCGTCGGGCACGAGACGGCCGCGCACCTTGGGCAGGCGGTCGATGAGACGCAGGTTGTGGCGGGCGGACATCATGCGGACGCCCCCGGCAGCTGATCGAGGGCGGCGGGCAGGGCGTTCGCCCAGGCCGAGATCGAGCCGGCGCCCAGGCACACGACCATGTCGCCCGGCTGCGTCAGGTCGCGGACCATTGCTGCCAGCTCGGCCGGGCCGGGCAGGGCCAGGACATGGCGATGGCCGCGCGCGACCAGGCCTGCAACCAGATGATCGCGGTCGATGCCCGGCAGCGGGGCCTCGCCCGCCGGATAGATATCGGCGACCAACACCGTGTCAGCGTCGTTGAAGCAGCGGCAGAATTCGTCGAACAAATTTGCGACGCGGCTGTAGCGGTGCGGCTGCACCACGGCCACGACACGGCCGCGCGTCGCCTGGCGCGCCGCCTTCAGCACGGCCGCGATCTCGACCGGGTGATGGCCGTAGTCGTCGATCACGGTGACGCCGTTCGAGACGCCGGTCTTGGTAAAGCGGCGCTTGACGCCGCCGAAATTGGCGAGCGCCGTCTTCAGCACCTGGTCCTCGATGCCCATCTCGCTGCCAACCGCGATGGCGGCGAGCGAGTTCAGCACATTGTGCTGGCCGTACATCGGCAGCCGGACCCGCTCGAGCCGGCGTTCGGCGCGCGAGATCCGGTCGGTCAGCACCACGTCATAGACGGCGCCATCCGGGCCGATCTCGACATTCTCGGCCCGCACGTCGGCCTGGGGCGAGAGCCCGTAGGTCACGAGGCGCCGGTCCGAGACGCGCGGGATCATGCTCTGGACGACCGGATGGTCGATGCAGAGGGCGGCGAAGCCATAGAACGGGATGTTGGTGACGAAGCTCTCGAACGCCGCCTTGACCGCGTCGAAATCGCCGTAGAAGTCGAGATGCTCCGGGTCGATGTTGGTGACGATGCCGATCGTCGCCGGCAGCTTGATGAAGGTGCCGTCGCTCTCGTCGGCCTCCGCCACCATCCATTCGCCGGCGCCGAGCCGCGCGTTCGTGCCGTAGGCGTTGATGATGCCGCCATTGACCACGGTCGGGTCCAGGTTGGCGGCGTCGAGCACGGCCGCCACCATCGAGGTCGTCGTGGTCTTGCCATGGGTGCCGGCGATCGCGATCGACCATTTGAGGCGCATGAGCTCGCCCAGCATCTCGGCGCGGCGCACGACCGGCAGCAGGCGGGCGCGAGCCGCGACCAGCTCCGGATTGTCGGCCTTGATCGCCGAAGAAATGACGACGACCTGGGCGTTCTCGATGTTCTCCGCGGCATGGCCGATCTTGACCGGAATGCCGAGCTTGACGAGCCGCTGCGTATTGCCGCTGTCGCTGACGTCGCTGCCCTGCACCGAATAGCCCAAGTTGTGCAGGATCTCCGCGATCCCGCTCATGCCGATGCCGCCGATGCCGACGAAATGCACCGTGCCGATGCTGAGCGGCAGCGCCCTCATGGCCGGTCCCCCTTGGTCAGTCGTTCTACCAGATCCGCGAGCCGCTCCGCCGCTGCCGGCTCGCCCAGCGCGCGGGCGGCTTCGGCGGCGCGGGCCAGCGCCGGACCGTCATTCAACAATTTGGCAAGCAGGGTCGAGACCCGCTCGGCCGTGAATTCCGCCTCGGACAGCAGCCAGGCGGCACCATGCTCGACCAGCACGCGTGCGTTGGCGGTCTGCTCGTCGGCGATGGCGCCGGCGAACGGCACCAGCAGGGCCGGGCGGCCGGCGACGGTCAGCTCCGCCGTGGTCGAGCCCCCGGCGCGCGCCAGCACCAGTTGGGCGGCGGCCAGCCGCGCCGGGATGTCGTCGAAGAAGCGTCGGGTCTCGACGGCGAGCCCGCTGCCGCGATAGGCGGCCTCGACCGCCTCCAAATCTTCCGGGCGGACCTGCTGGCTCACCACCAGCCTGGCTTTCAGATCCGTCGGCAGGGCTTTGAGGGCATCGGGCACGACGCGTGACAGAATGCGGGCCCCCTGGCTGCCGCCGATGATGAGCAGGCGGATCGGGCCGTCGGCGCCGGGTGCCTCGTAGGGCAGGTCGCGCACGGCGACCACGGCCGGCCTGACCGGATTGCCCGTGCGCTCGATCTTGGCCGCATCGGTGGCCGGCACGCCCGCGACCGTGTCGAACGAGGTCGCAATCGCGCCCACCCGGGTCGCCAGCATCTTGTTGGCCCGGCCCAAGACTGCGTTCTGGTCGTGGATCAGGGTCGGCAGCTTGAGGCTGGTGGCGGCGACCATGGTCGGCATCGACGGATAGCCGCCGAAGCCGACGACCGTGCCGGGGGCGAGCCGCCGCAGCAGGCGGCGCGCCTCGAGGATGCCGCGGCCGAGATCGACGGCGAAGCGCGCTTTGGCCAGCAGGCCGCCGCCGAGCCGGCCGGCGCGCACGCGATAGGTGTCGACACCGTCGACCGGGAACGCCTTGCCGCGCTTGTCGGTGACGAGCGCCACCGGCCGGCCGCGGCGGATGAGCGCGCGCGCGAGCGCCTCGGCCGGGAACAGATGGCCGCCGGTGCCGCCGGCGGCGAGCACAACCAGCGAATTCGGCAGGGAGGAACGGGGCGCCGTCACACCAGCTCTCCCGTGCCGTAGCGCCGCCGGGTCAAGGCCAGCAGCATGCCCATGCCGAGGCCGAGCGCGATCAGCGACGAGCCGCCGTAGCTGAGGAACGGCAGGGTCATGCCCTTGGTCGGGATCATCTTCAGGCTCGACGCCATGTTGATGACCGCCTGCAGGCCGAACTGCACCAGGAGGCCGGTGCCGGCGAGCACGACATAGAGGTTGTTCTCGTGAAAGAGGCGGGCGAAGCCGCGGAGCACGATGAAGGCGAAGACGGCGATGATGATCAGGCAGACGACCAGGCCCAGCTCCTCGCCCGCGACCGCGAACACGAAGTCGGCATGGGCGTCGGGCAGGTATTCCTTGACCGTGCCCTCGCCCGGCCCACGGCCCCAGAGCCCGCCGTTGGTGAAGGCCTCGAGCGAGCGCATGACCTGGTAATTGTCGCCGGCCTGCGGGTCGAGGAACCGGTCGATGCGGCTCGTCACGTGCGGCAGCAGGAAATAGGCGCCGACCAGGCCCACGGCGCCGGCGCCCATCAGGCCCACGACCAGGATGATCGGCAGGCCGGCCAGGTAGAACTGGGTGAACCAGATCGTGCTGACCACGACCGCCTGGCCCAGGTCCGGCTGCTTCAAGAGCAGGCCGACGGTCAGGAAATAGAGGCCGATTGCAATCGCGTTGCCCGGCACGCGGACGTGGGGGTTCTTCTGCTGGGCAAACAGCCAGGCGCAGACGATGGCGAAGCAGGGCTTCACGAACTCCGACGGCTGGATCGACATGCCGCCGACGCTGACCCAGCGCCTGGCGCCCTTGATCTCAGTGCCCATGACGAAGGTGAGGCAGAGCAGCGCCAGCGTCACGGCCAGGCCGATCATGGCACCGCGCCGGATCGTCTTCGGCGACTGCAGCGAGACGAAGAACATGGCGCCCAATGCCAGCGGCATGATCAGCATCTGGTGGCGCACGAAATAGAAACTGTCGGCGCCGATGCGCTCCGCCACCGCCGGGCTCGCCGCCAGGATCAAGAGGCCGCCGAAGCCGCACAGCACGCCGATCGCGAGCACCGTCCAGCGGTCGACGGTCCACCACCAGCGGCCGATGATGCTCTGGTCGGTACGGGCAATGTTCATCGGCGGGCCTCGTCGACTGCGGCACGGGCGAGCGTGCGGAACGCATCGCCGCGCGCCTCGTAGCTGGTGAACTGATCATAGGACGCGCAGGCCGGCGACAGCAGCACGACCGCGTCCGGGGCGCCGTCGCGCCGGGCGGCCGCCGTGGCGTCGGCGATCGCGGTCTTGAGGTCGCCCGAGCGAGTGACCGGCACCTGGGACCCGAGCGTTTGCGCGAACTCGTCCGCCGCCTGGCCGATGAGGAAGGCGCGTGCGATGCGCGGGAAGAAGCTCTTGAGCGAGGTGATGCCGCCCGCTTTGGGCAGGCCGCCGGCAATCCAGTAGATCCGGTCATAGCAGCCCAAGGCCTTGGCTGCCGCGTCGGCGTTGGTCGCCTTCGAATCATTGACGAAGCGGATGCCGGGCAGCTCGGCCACCAGCTCCTGCCGGTGCGGCAGGCCGGGATATGTCGCAATGGCCGCGGCGATCTCGGCGGGTGCCACGCCCGCGGCGCGGCAGGCGGCATAGGTGGCGGCGGCGTTCTGCCAATTGTGCCGGCCGGGCAGGGTCGGCACGGGCCCGAGGTCCATGATCGAGCGCTGGGCACCGTCGAGATCGTCGATGAGCCGGCCGTCCATGACGTAGACGCCACCTGCGACCGGGCCTTCCGCCGAGATGCGGACGAGGCGGGCAGGGCCGCGGGCGAGCTCGGCCGCAAGCGTGCGCGTATGTTCGTCGTCGACGCCGATGATCGCCGTGTCGCTTGGCCCCTGGTTCAGGAAGATGCGCCGCTTGGCCGCAATATAGCCAGCCATGTCGCCATGCCGGTCGAGATGGTCGGGCGTCACGTTGAGCAGGATCGCCGTGGCGAAGCGGGTGTGCTGGACCAGGTCGAGCTGGAAGCTCGACATCTCGATCACGTAATGGCCCTCGGCGCTCAAGGCCGGCAGCGACAGGACCGCGGTGCCGAGATTGCCGCCGACGGCGGTTTCGAGGCCGGCCTTGGCCATGACATGGCCGATGAGCGCCGTCGTCGTCGACTTGCCGTTGGTGCCGGTGATGCCGGTGAAGCGGGCGCCCGTGCCGGCGCGGCCCAGGAGCTCGATGTCGCCGATCACCTCAATGCCGGCGACAAGCGCGCGCGCCGCGGCCGGATGCGGCTTCGGGTGGGTGAGCGGGATGCCGGGGCTCATGACGAGGGCGGCCCAGTCGAGCGGCTCGGCCGTCGCGAGATCAGCAAGCACGAGGCCCCGGGCCTCGCCCGCGGCACGGCCCTTCTCGCCGTCGTCCCAGGCGACGACGCGCGCGCCCGAGGCTTGGAGCGCCTCGGCGGCAGCCAGGCCGGTGCGGGCGAGGCCCAGCACCGCCACGGTCCGATTGCGAAAGGGCAGGGTCCGGATCATCGGAGCTTCAGCGTCGACAGGCCGACCGCCGCCAGGATCGTCGCGATGATCCAGAAGCGGATGACGATCGTCGGCTCGTGCCAACCCTTCTTCTCGAAATGATGATGGATCGGCGCCATGCGGAACACCCGCTTGCCGGTCAGCTTGAAGCTCGCGACCTGGACGATGACCGACACGGTCTCGAGCACGAACACGCCGCCGATGATGGCGAGCACGATCTCGTTCTTGGTGATGACGCTGATGGTGCCCAAGGCGGCACCGATCGCGAGCGAGCCGGTATCGCCCATGAACACCATGGCGGGCGGCGCGTTGAACCACAGGAAGCCGAGGCCCGCGCCGATCAGCGCCGAGCAGAACACCACAAGCTCGCCGGTGCCCGGCACGTGGTGGATCTGCAGGTAGTTGGCATAGACGACGTTGCCGGCGAGATACGCGATGAGCCCGAACGAGAAGGCCGCGATCATCGCCGGCACGATCGCGAGCCCGTCGAGCCCGTCGGTCAGGTTGACCGAGTTGGAGGCGCCGACGATCACGAACATGGCGACGGGCACGAAGAACACGCCCAGCTCGAACAGCGCGTTCTTGAGGAACGGCAGGGCGAACTTGGTCGATAGCCCGTCGCCGGTCAGCTGGACGATGGCGATCGCGGCGGCGCCGGCGATCGCCGCCTCGAGCAGCAGCCGCTGGCGGCCCGAGACGCCCCTGTGCGAGCGGCGGGTGAGCTTCCGGTAGTCGTCGATGAAGCCGACCGCGCCGAAGCCCATGGTGACGAACAGCGTCACCCAGACGAAGCCGTTCGACAGGTCCATCCAGACGAGCGTCGAGACCGACAGCGCCATCAGGATCAGGAAGCCGCCCATGGTGGGCGTGCCCTTCTTCTTGAAATGGCTTTCGGGCCCGTCGGAGCGGATCGGCTGGCCCTCGCCCTGCTTCGACTTCAGCCACGCGATGACGCGCGGCCCCATGATGAAGCTGATGACGAGCGCGGTCAGGAACGCGCCGCCGGACCGCACGGTGATGTAGCGGAACAGATTGAACAGTAGGAACTGGTCGCCAAAGGGAGCCAGGAGATTCAGCATGATGGGGTCTGGCTCTGCGAAGAAGCGGCGCCGCTCAAGAGCGGCTTGACGATGTCGGCCATGCGGGTCCCGAGCGACCCTTTGATCGTGACGACGTCGCCGGGGCGGAGCGCCTCGGCGACGATGGGCGCCAGCTCGGCGGCGGTTTCGCGATGGGCGCCGCGCAGGCGTTCCGGCAGCGCCTCGTAGAGGTGACGCATGAGCGGGCCGCAGGCATAGACCCGGTCGACCCCGCTCTCCGTGAGCGGCTCGGCGAGTGCCCGGTGCAGCGCCGGCCCTTCCTGGCCCAGCTCGCGCATGTCGCCCACGACCGCGATGCGCCGGCCGCTGGCCGCCCGGCGCGCGGCGGCCAGCACGGCGAACGCGGCGCGCATGGCGGCCGGGCTCGCGTTATAGCTCTCGTCGATGAGGGTGGCACTGCCGTCGGCGACGGCGATCGCCACACGCCGGCCGCGCCCGGCGAGGCCCGGCAGGGTCGCGAGCGCGTCGGCGGCGCGGTCAAGGTCGGCACCCAGGGCCTGGACTGCGGCCAGCACGGCCAGCGAGTTCAGCACCAGATGCTTGCCGGGCACGCCCAGGCGATAGGCGAGGCGCCGGCCGGAGAATACCGCGTCGACCTCGCTCGTCTCGGCGCCGAGGGCGACCGAGATGAGCCGGGCCTCGGCGTCCGCGTGCTCGCCGAACGCAACGATGCGCAAGCCGCGGGCGCGCGCCGCGGCGGCGAGGCGCTCGAACATGGCGTTGTCGCGGTTGAGGATCGCGGCAGCACCCGGGGCCATGCCCTCGAAGATCTCGGCCTTGGCGTCGGCGATCGCCTCGATACCGCTGAAATATTCGAGATGCGCCGGTTCGATCGTCGTGATGATCGCGACCTCGGGGCGGACCTGGGCGGTGAGCTCGCGGATCTCGCCCGCATGGTTCATGCCCAGCTCGAACACGCCGAATTCCGTATCGCGCGGCATGCGGGCGAGCGACAGCGGCACGCCCCACTGGTTGTTGAAGCTGCCGGTCGCCCAGTGGGTGCGGCCCTGGCGGGCGAGGCAGTGGGCAAGCGCCTCCTTGGTCGAGGTCTTGCCGACGCTGCCGGTGACCGCTGCCATGCGCGCTTGCGCGCGCGTGCGTGCGCAAGCGCCCAGGCGCTCGAGTGCCGCCTGCGTGTCGTCGACCAGGACAAGCGCCGCATCCGCCGCGACGTCGGCCGGCCGGCGTGCCACGATCGCAAGGCCGGCGCCGGATGACAGCGCCTTGCCGACATAGTCGTGGCCGTCGAGGTTCGGCCCATTGAGCGCCACGAACGCCTCGCCGGCTGCCACCGTGCGGCTGTCGATGGAGACGCCGGTGAGGCTCTCGGGCGGGCTGCCGGATGCAGCGCCCCGGACCGCCTCCGCCAGTTCGGCGGGGGTCCAGAGCAAGGGATGCCGGGCCGTCATCGCTTGAGGCCGCGGGCGTCGATGGCAGCGCGGGCGACGGTGGCGTCGTCGAACGGATGGACGACGCCGGCGACCGTCTGGCCCTGCTCATGGCCCTTGCCGGCGATGACGAACACGTCGCCGGGGCCGAGCAGGCCGATGCCGTGGTCGATCGCGGCGGCGCGGTCGCCGATCTCGATGGCGTCGGGACAGGCGGCCAGGATCGCGCGGCGGATCGCCGCCGGCTCCTCGCTGCGCGGATTGTCGTCGGTCACGATCGGGAGATCGGCGAGCCGGGCGCAGACCTCGCCCATTCGCGGCCGCTTGGTCGGATCGCGGTCGCCGCCGGCGCCGAACGCGACGATCAGCCGGCCGGTCGCATGCGATCTCAGCGCGGTCAGGATCTTCTCGAGCCCGTCCGGGGTATGGGCGTAATCGACGAATACGGACGCGCCGTTGGCGAGCGTCGCGACATGCTCGACCCGGCCGCGCACGCCCTTGAGGCGGGTCAAGGCATCGATCGCGCGGTCCGGCTCGACGCCGGTCGCGATCGCAAGGCCCAAGGCCGCGAGCGCGTTCATCGCCTGGAACGTGCCGACCAGCGGCAGCTCGACCGTGCGTCGGCGGCCCAGTACCTCAAGCTCGAGCCGCTGGCCGGCCGGGACGGACGCCCGGTCGACGAGCCGGAGCGCCGTCGCCGCCGCGCCGAACTCGATGATCGGGTGGCCGGCCGCCCGCGCGACCGCGGCGGCCTCGGCGTATTCCGGGATATCGGCGTTCAGCACGGCGGTCGCACCCGGCGCCAGCACATGCTCGAACAGCCGGAGCTTGGCCGCCAGATAGGCCGCCATGGTCTTGTGATAGTCGAGATGGTCCTGGGTCAGGTTGGTGAAGGCGCCGGCCGTGATGCGCACGCCGTCGAGCCGGTACTGGTCGAGCCCGTGCGACGAGGCCTCGAGCACCGCATGGTCGATGCCGTCGGCCGCGAGCTGGGACAGCGCCCGATGCAGCGCCACCGGGTCGGGCGTTGTCATAGCGCCGGGCTCGAGCCCGTTCGGGCCCTCGATGCCGAGCGTGCCGATCGAGGCGGCGCGATGGCCGGCGTCGGCCCAAATCTGCCGGGTGAAGCTCGCGGTCGAGGTCTTGCCGTTCGTGCCGGTCACGGCCGCGACCGTCTTCGGTTGCGCGCCGTAGAAGCGGGCGGCGACAAGCGCCAGGAGCTGGCGCGGATTCTGATCGACCACGACCGGCACGGCCGCGTGCAGGTGGGCGGCGGCACCCTCCGCGTCGGTCACGACCGCGGCGGCACCGCGGCCGATCGCATCCGCGATGAAGCGGCGCCCATCATTGGCGACGCCCGGCAGCGCTACGAACAGCGTGCCGGGCGAAACGAGGCGGGAGTCAGCGGTGATCGACCGGATCACCGGGTCTTTGGCGGCGGCCCATTCGGCAAGTTTCGGGGCGCGCACGGTCATGAGGTCAGTTAGCCGCAACTTTGGGGCCCATTCCGGGAATATCGGCGGTGAGGGCACGATGGATTTCAGGTGTCTCTTCGATGGGCTTAATGCCCAAAAGTGGCGCCATTCGGGCGATGATGCGCTGCACCGCCGGTCCCGCCGTCCATGCCCCGGTGACGAAACCGTACGACGCCTGCGCCTTGTTGTTCCGGTCGCCATGGGGTTCATCGATGATGACGTACACCATGTATTGCGGGTCGTTCATCGGGAAGAATGAAATCAGCGACGACAGATTGCCATGGTGCATATACCCGCCATGCGCGCCGATCTTCTCTGCCGTCCCGGTCTTGGCCCCGACCAGGTAGCCCGGTACGTCCGCCTTGCGGCCCGTGCCGTCCGTCACGTCGTAGCGGAAGAGTTCGCGCATCAGCTCGGCCGTGCGCGGTGACAGTACGCGCTGGCCCGGCGGCACGAATCCGGCGGGCCGCTTGATGAGCGTCGCGGGGCGGAGGATGCCGCCGTCGGCGACGGCACTCGCCGCGACGGCGAGTTGAACCGGGCTCACCGCGATGCCGTGGCCGAACGCGATCGTCCAGGAATTGATCTCGCGCCACGGGTTCGGCACCTGCGGCGCGCCGATCTCCGGGATCTCGATCTGCGCCGGGTGGGTGAGGCCCAGGCGGCCGAGGAAGTCCTTCTGGATCTCCGGCGACAGCTCCTGGACCATATGGACCGAGCCGATGTTCGACGAGACGGCGAAGATCTGCGCCACGGGCACGGCGTGATGGATCGGCTCGTCGTCGTGAATCGTGAAGCGCCCGATCGAGATCGGCTTCGAGATGTCGTACATCTTCGACAGCGTGGCGGTCTTGTTCTCGAGCGCCAGCGCCGTGTTGAAGATCTTGAACACGGAGCCCATCTCGTAGACGCCGAGCGTCGCGCGATTGAAGATCGTCTCCGGCACGACCGTATTGAGATCGTTCGGATCGAAGTCCGGCAGCGAGATCATCGAGAGCACTTCGCCGGACTTGATGTCCATGATCATGCCGGTGCCGCCGATCGCGGTGAACGCGTCGATCTGCTTCTGGATCTCTTCCTTGAGGATCGCCTGCAGGCGGATGTCGATCGACAGCTTCAGGGGCTCATGCGACTGGCTCAAGGCCGCGTCGAACGAGCGTTCGATGCCGGCCAAGCCCTTGCCGTCGAGATCGGTATAGCCCACGACATGGGCGGCGAGCGGGCCCTGCGGATAGATCCGCCGCTCCTCGCGCTGGAAATCGAGGCCGGGGTTGCCGAGCGAATTGACCTGCAGCTCCTGCTGCGGCGTCAGCCGCCGCTGGATCCACACGAAGCTCTTGTCGGACGCGAGCTTGGCGTAAAGCTCGCTCTCCTTCGATCCGGGCAGGATCTTGGCAAGCTGCTTGGCGAGCTTGGCGGGCTCGCCGATCTGGTGCGGATTGGCGAACAGCGACGAGCTTTCGAGCGTGGTCGCGAGCACGACGCCGTTGCGGTCGACGATGTCGGCGCGGCTGAACTGGGCGGGCTTCGCCGCAACCGGCTGGCCGAGCCGCGCCACTTCCGGGTCGGGCGTCTTCAAGAGCGTCACGTCGGCCAGGCGCAGGCCGATGACGGTGAAGGCGAACAGGAACGCGCCGGCGGTGATGAGCAGCCGGTTGCGGCTCGTCTCCAGCGTACGGTTGACGCGCGTGTCCCCTTCCGACGGCGCGGTCAGCGTCGGCTTGAAATGGCGCGGACGGCAGGGATTGTCGTCGTCCTCGAGCGGCGCGACCGGCTTCATCGATCACCCCCGGGCTTGATCGCCGCGACGTTGGTCGCGCGGATTTGCGCGGGCTTGGCCGCGGCCTGCATCGCCTTCAGCACTGCCTCGATCTTGACGTCGCCGTCGGTCTCGGCCGGCCGGTCGGCCTTGAGCGGCAGCTGGTCGAAGCTGCCCATCTGGGCCGAGGTCACCGGCTGCAGCGCCAGGTGACGCTGCGCCATCTCGCCGATGCGGACCGGCTGGGTCAGGTAGCTCCACTCTGCCTTCAGCACATGGATCGCATCCTGATCGACCGCCGTCTGGCGGTTGATCTTGGCCAGATCCTCTTCGAGCGACTGGACCTCGTACTTGACCTTGAACAGGCCGAAGCCGAGGCCGCAGACCAGGATCAGCGAGAGAAATGTGGATGAGCGCATCATGCGGCGAGCTCCTCCGCCCCGGTCGGGGCGGGCCAGGCGGGGGCGGACGTCCGCTCGGCGACACGCAGCTTGGCGGAGCGCGCCCGCGGGTTGCGCGCGAGTTCTTCCTCGCCGGCCGTGATCGGCTTGCGCTGGACCAGGCGGAAGCTGGGCGGGCGGCGCCCGGCTGCGGCGACCGGCAGGTGGCGCGAGCCCGTGGGCTCGGCCCCCGCGCGGGCCTTGAGGAAATTCTTGATCGCCCGGTCTTCGAGCGAATGGAACGACACGACGGCGAGCCGGCCGCCGGCCTTCAAGAGCCGCTCGGCCGCGGCGAGGCCACGCGCGAGCTCGCCCAGCTCGTCGTTGACGTAGATGCGCAGTGCCTGGAACGTGCGCGTCGCCGGATCGATGCCGTCGCGGCTCGCCGGCACGCAGGAGCGCACGATGCGCGCCAAGGTCGCGGTGCGCTCGATCGGCATCTCGGCGCGCGCTGCCACGATGGCCTTGGCGACCCGGCGCGACAGCCGCTCCTCGCCGTAGCGCCAAATGATGTCGGCGAGCTCGGCCTCGTCCAGCGTGTTGACGACGCGGGCCGCGTCGGGGCCGTCACCGCCCATGCGCATGTCCAACGGGCCGTCGGCGCGGAACGAGAAGCCGCGCTCCGGATCGTCGATCTGTGGCGAGGAGACGCCGATGTCGAGCGCCACCGCGTCGACCTGATCGATGCCGAGCCCGGCCAGCAGCTCGACCATCGAGCCGAACTTGCCCTCGACCAGGGTCAGCCGGCCCGGGTGCGCGGCGGCAAGGGCCGCACCGCTCTCAATTGCCGTCGGGTCGCGGTCGATGCCGACGACCGTGACCGGGGCGGCCGCCAGGATCGCCTGCGAATAGCCGCCGCGGCCGAACGTGCCGTCGACGATCGTCTGGCCGGGCGCCAGATTGAGCGCGAGCACGACCTCGTCGACCAGCACGGGGATATGCAGGCTCTGGGTCATGGGTTGCTCCCCTGGACGCTTCCGGGGACAGGCGCGGCCGGGCGGGCGGCGGGCAGGGTCAGCTTCTTGTCGCGGGCGGCCTGGCGCATGGCCTGCTGATGCGCCTCGTGCGCGGCCGGCTCCCAGATCTGGAACGTGGTGCTCTGGCCGACGAAGGCGACGCTCTCGGTGATGCCGGCGAATTCCAGCATGTGGTCGGGCAGCATGATGCGGCCTTCGCTGTCGAACGGCAGCTCTCTCATGTCGGCGAACAGCGAGGCCAGATTCTCAAATTCCTCGGAAAATTGCGGCAGCGTCTCGAGCTGGGCGGCCATCTCCTCGACCCGTGCCAGGCTGCTGCAGTCGAGTGCCGGGTACTTGAACGAACGGAAGGCGACGATACCCGCGGAATTCTGCCCACTCAGCACGGCGCGGAAAGGGGCGGGTACCGAGACCCGCCCCTTCCGGTCGACCTTGTTGACGTAGGTGGACAGAAAAAGCCGCACGTGGGCTCCCCCAACTTCACCCCCAGCAAGACGGTGGCGCGGCTGCCACGGGAATTGGGTGTTCCCCCACACCAATCCCCTCCGTCATGGGATAATATGGGATATCATGGGCTGATATGGCCGTCAATCGTCACGGACAGTAAAACGTCAGTCAAAACAAGACGCCGGGAAGATCAGAACGCAGCACCGGGCCGGCGAGCGGCGCCGTCGATCGCCCTCGCGCCAGTCATCGATGGCGCTGGGGCAAAAGTGTGATCGGTCAGTTCTTTGGGCTGCGGAACCGATTTCGTGTTCCGCATATGTTCCCATCGATCGGGAGAAACACCAGACGGCCTGTAAGCCGGGTTCTGTCCTCGCGCGTCCGAAGACCCGCGAGGGATGACCATTCCTCTTGGGCGCCTGTCGCCAGGCGCCTCGCGCGACCGACCCGGACGGCGGCGCGGAAAACCCGCCTGCCGGTCGCCCAAAGCTCGCTAAAGCCTTAGGCGCCGGCCAGCCGTCCCTACTTGGTCTTGCTCCCGGTGGGGTTTGCCATGCCGCCCTCGTTACCGAGGCCGCGGTGCGCTCTTACCGCACCCTTTCACCCTTGCCGCCCGGCTGCCCGAAGGCAACCTGGGTTTGGCGGTCTGCTCTCTGTGGCACTTTCCCTGGGGTCGCCCCCGCCGGGCGTTACCCGGCACCGCGTTTCCCGTGGAGCCCGGACTTTCCTCTGCCGGCGCGAAGGCCGACAGCGGTCATCCGGCCGTCTGGTCGCGCTGACTTAAGGGCGGCGGACGGCTGCGTCAATCGTCCTTGGTGGGACCGTCCCATGTTTTCCCATGCCGAGGACGCAGAACGGCGTCCGTCCCATGAAATCCCATGGCCCATGAAATCCCATGACAGAACGTCAGACGCAGTGCGCGAACGCGACCTGGCCGACCCGGCGCGCGGTTTCCGGATCGATGACGCCATCGATCCGGCCCGGGCGATAGCGGCGCTGGAACGCAGTGACGGTCGCCGGGGTGGCTGCCTCATAGCCGATCGCGAGGAGGCCGGCCTCAGCCGTGACAGGCATCGCTGGCGCGTCGGCCGCGGGCCAGAGCCCGATGCCCCGGGCGGCGAGCCAGGCCCAGTCGAAGAGCTCGCCCGGGTCCTGCTTGCGCTCCGGTGCCACATCGGAATGGCCGAGCACCCGCGTGGACTGGATGGCGTGGCGCGCGAGGATGCCGGCCGCAAGCTCCGCAAGCGCCGCCATCTGCGCCGGCGGGAAGGGACGGTAGCCCCACTCGTGGCCGGGATTGACCAGCTCGATGCCGATCGAGTGGCCATTGACGTCGCGCTCGCCGGCCCAGAACGAAAGGCCGGCATGCCAGGCGCGCATCGTCTCGTCGACCATCCGATAGACCGTGCCGTCCTCGTCGATGAGCCAGTGGCAACTGACGCGGGCAACCGGGTCTGAGAGCCGCTCGAGCGCCGCCTCCGCTGTCGCCATGCCCGTGTAATGCAGCAGCAGGATGTCGACGGGGGCTGACCGGGGCTCGAAGTTGGGCGACGGGCGCTCGATGATCTTCATGACAGTCCGGGCATCAGAAGATCGACAGCTGGGTGAGCCGCGTCAGCGCTTCGAGCGCCGCCGTGCCGACCAGCGAATTGCCCGACCGGTCGAGCTCCGGCGACCAGACGGCCACACAGAATTTGCCGGGCAACACCGCGACGATGCCGCCGCCGACGCCGCTCTTCGCCGGCAGGCCCACGCGATAGGCGAAGCTGCCGACCGATTCATACATGCCGCAGGTCAGCATCAGCGCGTTGATGCGCTTCGCCTGTCGCTCGGTCAGCACCGCCTCTTCCAGGATCGGCGAGATGCCGCGGTTGGCGAGCGGCAGGAAGGCGCGGGCGAGATCGGCGCAGCTCATGGCGAGCGCGCATTGATGGAAATAGGTGTCGAGCACGGCTGCGACCGGATTGTCGAGCCGGCCGTGGCTCGCCAGCAGATTGGCGAGGGCTGCGTTGGTGAAGCCGGTCTCGCGCTCGGAAAGGGCCACCTCCAGATCGAAGTCGGCCGCGAAGTTGCGCGACAGCACGCGGGCATAGTCGCGGATCGCGTTCCGCGGCGCCCGGCAGTGCGACATGACGCAGTCGGTCACGACGAGCGCGCCCGCGTTGATGAACGGGTTGCGCGGCACGCCCTCTTCATATTCGAGCTGGACCAGCGAGTTGAACTTGCTGCCCGACGGCTCCTTGCCCAGTCGCGTCCAGAGCTCGTCGCCGACCAGCCGCATCGCCAGCATGAGCGTGAACGCCTTGGAGATGCTCTGGATCGAGAACGGCTCTTCCGCTTCGCCGATCGTATGGACCGCGCCGTCGATCGTCGCGATCGCCATGCCGAACTTGGCCGGCGGCACGTTGGCCAGCGCCGGGATGTAATCGGCGACCTTGCCCCTGCCGAAATAGGGCCGGATCTCGTGGACGATGTTTTCGAGCAGTTCGCTGTATTCCATCCGTCGTCTCGCCTCCCAGGCTCCCTCGCCCGCGCGGGCGGGAGAGGGAAGGGGCCCGGCCCGTCAGGGTTGGGAAGGGTGAGGGTAGTGCAGGCGGCGCGACCCTCACCCGCTTCGCTTTGCTCAGCACCCTCTCCCGCAAGCGGGCGAGGGTTTGTTCTACCCCAGCTCCGCCTTCTTCATTTCGAGTTCCAGCCAGCGGTCCTCGGCTTCCGCGAGCTCGGCCTGGAGCGCGTCGAGGCGGGCGGTCGCGCGCTCGAACGCGGCGCGGTCGCGGGCATAGAGCTGCGGGTCGGCAAGCGCCTTCTGCAGGGCCGTCTGTTCCTGGCCCAGGGCCTCGATCACGCCCGGCAGGCGCTGCAGGTCATGCTGTTCCTTGAATCCCAGGCGCGCCGCTTTCGGCTTCTCGGCCTTGGCCGGTGCCGGGGTGGCCTTCGGTGCCGCCTTGGCCTGCTCTGCTTTGGCCGGCTCGGTCTTCGTCGGGCGCTGGCGCAGATAGTCGCTATAGCCGCCGACATATTCCTCAACCTCGCCGTCGCCTTCGACCGCGATGACCGAGGTTACGAGCCGGTCGAGGAAGTCGCGGTCATGGCTGACCAGGAACAGCGTGCCGTCGTAGTCGGCGAGCACCTCTTCCAGGAGATCGAGCGTATCCATGTCGAGGTCGTTGGTCGGCTCGTCCAGCACCAGCAGGTTCGAGGTCTGCGCCAGCACCTTGGCCAAGAGCAGGCGGTTGCGCTCGCCGCCCGACAGCGCCTTGGCCGGCGTCAGTGCCTGGCGGTCCTCGAACAGGAAGTCGCGCATGTAGGAATTGACGTGGCGCGGCTGGCCGCGCACGAACACTTGGTCGCCACGGCCTTCGGTCAGGTTGTCGCGCACGCTCGCCTCGCCGTCGAGCCGGCTCCTGTGCTGGTCGAAATAGGCCGGCACCAGATTGACGCCGAAGCGGATCTTGCCGGCGTCCGGCGCCAGGTCGCCGGTCAGGATCTTCAGGAGCGTCGACTTGCCGGCACCGTTGGCGCCGATGATGCCGATCCGGTCGCCGCGCACGACCTTGGTCGAGAAATCCTTGGCGATGAGCTTGGTCTCGGAGCCCCCGTCGGGCGGCACCTGTTCGAAGCTCTTGGCGATGTGCTTCGCCTCGACCACCAGCTGGCCGCCGGACTCGGTCACGGCGGCCGTGCCGATCTTGGCCTGGCGGATGCCGACCCGCTCGGCCTTCTCCTGGCGCAGGTCCATGAGGGCGCGCAGCCGCCCCATGTTGCGCGTGCGCCGGGCCGAGATGCCCTGGCGCAGCCAGATCGTCTCCGACGCGAGCTTCTTGTCGAGCCGCACTTCCTCCGCCGCCTCGGCGGCGAGCACACCTTCCGACCATTCGTCGAACGCGGCGAAGCCCTTGTCGAGCGAGCGCAGCCGGCCGCGGTCGAGCCACAGCACCCGGCGCGAGAGCCGGTTCAGGAACGCGCGGTCATGGCTGATCATCAGGATGGCGCCGCGATAGTCCACAAGCCGCGCTTCCAGCCATTCGATCGCCGGGATGTCGAGATGGTTGGTCGGCTCGTCGAGCAGCACCACGTCCGGCTCGGCCACGAACACACGGGCGAGCGACACGCGGCGGCCCTCGCCGCCCGAGAGATCGACGAGCTTGCGATCGGGATCGAGCCCGACCTCGGCCAGGATCGCCTCGACCTTGTAGCGCGTCGCCCCGTCCTGCTCGTGACCGGGCAGGCCCTCGGCCACATGCTCGGCGATGGTCATCGTCGGCTCGAAGACCGGCTCCTGCGGCATGTAGGCGACATGGGCGCCCGGCTGGATGAAGCGCTCGCCGGCGTCGAGCTCGATCAGGCCGGCCAGGCACTTGAGGAGCGTCGACTTGCCGCTGCCGTTGCGGCCGACCAGACAGATCCGCTCGCCACGCGCGACCGCGACCGACGCCTCTTGGAAAGTGGGTCTGCCGCCGAAGGTGAGGGTCGCGTTCTGCAGGGCCAGGAGCGGCGGGGCCACCGCCATCAGGCCGTCCCCTTGGGCTGTGATGCCTCGTGCTGCGCCACCAGCCGGTCATAGGCCGCATTGATGAGGGCGAGCTTGGTGGTTGCGATCGAGATGAATTCCGCCGGCAGGCCGTCTGCCATCGCCCGGTCCGGATGGTTGTCGCGGGCGAGCTCGCGCCAGCGCTTCTTGATCGTGTCCATGTCCGCCCAAGGGTCGACGCCCAGGATCAGATAGGGATCCTCCTCGACGACCGGCGCATGCTCCGAGCCCACGTGGTAGGCCCGCAGACGCCGGTAGCAGCGCTCCTCGAAGCCGAAGATCTCGGCGATCTGGCGCAGATACTCGTCCTCGGCCGGCGTAATGACGCCATCGGCCTTGGCGATGTGGAAGAGCGCACCCATGAGGTCTTCCAGCACCGACTTGTGCTCGCCCAGGAGCCGCTTTACCTGCCGCGCGTAGGTTTCGGCGCCGATCATGCTGCGCCGGGCCAGGTTGAAGAAGAACTCGACGTTGGCGCGCTCTTCCGGCGGTGCCTGGAACACTTCGTGGAACGCGTCGATCTCGACGGCGCTCACCGTGCCGTCGGCCTTCGCCATCTTGGCGCCGAGCGCGATGACGGCGATGGTGAAGCCCACCTGCTTGGTCGACTGCGGCCGTTCGTCGGCGCGCGCCTGATCCTCGGCGAGCGCGAGCTGGCGCGTGCGCGTGGCGTCGGCGTCGAGCAGGCGCATCGAGGGATCCTCGAGGCCGAACAGATTGCCCCAGGACAGTTCCTGCACGCCTTCGACGATGCGGGCCCAAATTGTCACGGTCGGATCGACTCCTTCACCACAGGATACGGCATAGCGGGGCGGATCGCCTCTCGTCAAGAAACGAGGGTGCGATGCAATAGAGCCCCCAGGATTCCCGGGGGCAAAGCGTCGCAGGGTGCCCGCACCTTCTCGCGGTTCGACGCTTCGTGATCTAAGTTTATGCCACGGCGGCGGACAATCTTTCCGGGCGCGCCCGTCCCGCTGCGGTAGTTGCAGTTAGTTCGCGTCCCTGTCTCCACAAGGGGCTTCCAGGCGATGATCGAGATTACCGTGAACGGCCGGCAGCATAGGCTCGATGTCGAGGACGACATGCCGCTGCTCTGGGTCTTGCGCGACGAGCTCGGCATGACCGGCACGAAATACGGCTGCGGCATCGGCCAATGCGGCGCCTGCACGGTCCATGTCGACGGCGAGGCCCAGCGCTCCTGCTCGCTGCCGGTCTCGGCCGCGGTCGGCAGCAAGATCACGACGATCGAGGGCCTGTCGCCCGACTCGAGCCACGCGGTCCAGCGCGCCTGGCTCGCCGAAGACGTGCCGCAATGCGGCTACTGCCAGTCGGGCCAGATCATGGCCGCCGCTGCCTTCCTCAAGGCCAATCCCCAGCCGACCGATGCGGATATCGACACCAACCTGTCGAACATCTGCCGCTGCGGCACCTATCCGCGCATGCGCAAGGCGATCCATCGCGCCGCCGCGCTGATGCGGACTTGAGGGGGAGGCGTGCCATGACCCATCTGGCCCCGCTTTCGCGCCGCTTCTTCATCACGGCCGGCCTCTCGGCCGCCGGCGGCCTCGCCATCGGCGTGGCGCTGCCCGAGAGTGTCGCCGCCTTCGGCATCGACGCTGCGCCCTTCAAGCCCGCGGGCGACGGCAAGGCGGCCGAGGTCAATGCCTGGATCCTGATCGAGCCGGACGACAGCGTCATCATCCGCGTCGCCAAGTCCGAGATGGGCGAGGGCATTCTGACCGCGCTCCCCATGATCGTGGCCGAGGAGCTCGAGTGCGACTGGACCAAGGTGCGCGCCGAATATGCCGATGCGCACCGAAATTTTGTCGAGAGCAAGCCGTATGGTCCCATGAGTACCGGCGGCAGCGGCGCCGTCCGGCGCTCGCGCGAATATCTGCAGCAGGCCGGCGCCAGCGCGCGTGCTCGGCTGATCGCCGCCGCGGCCAAGCAATGGGGTGTCGCCGAGGCCGAGTGCACGGCGCGCGACGGCAAGGTCAGCCACGCCGCAACGAAGCGCAGCCTGGGCTATGGCGTGCTGGCATCGGCCGCGGCCAAGGTTGCGCTGGCCCAGGAGCCGGCGATCAAGACGCCGGACCAATATCGCCTGATCGGCACGCCGCAGGCGCGCTTCGACACGCCGCACAAGATCAACGGCGCGGCCAAGTTCGGCATCGATACGCGGCTCGACGGCATGCTCTACGCCGCCGTCGCGACCTGCCCCGTGTTCGGCGGCACCGTCAAGGCGGTCGACGACAGCAAGGTCAAGGGCCGGCGCGGCATCAAGCAAATCGTGCCGATCCCGGGCGGCGTCGCCGTCGTCGCCGACAGTTTCTGGCGCGCCAAGGAGGCGGTCGGCGATCTCGTCATCACCTGGGACGAGGGGGCCGGCGCTGGCACCAGCAGCGACCAGTTCCGCAAGGACTATCGCGCCGCCCTCGATGGGCCGGCGGCCAATGCCAAGCATTTGGGCGATCCCGCGGGCGTGCTCGCCAAGGCGGCGAAGAAGATCGACGCGCTCTACGAGGCGCCGCACGTCGCCCATGCGGCGATGGAGCCGCTGAACGCCACCGTCCACGTCCAGGCCGACCGGCTCGACGCCTGGATCGGGACCCAGGACCCGGACGGCGCGCTGCAGCGCGCCGCCACCGCCGCCGGCATGAAGCCGGAGCAGGTGTTCATCCATAATTGCTTCCTGGGCGGCGGTTTCGGCCGGCGCGCGATCAACGACGAGCTGACCCAGGCGGTCATCGTCGCCAAGGCGGTGGGCCAGCCGGTCAAGCTCGTCTGGACGCGCGAGGAGGACATGCAGCACGACCGCTACCGGCCGCAGGCGGCGATCCGCTTCAAGGCCGGCTTCGGCGGCGACGGCATGCCGGTCGCCTGGGACATGCGCACGGCCGTGGGCTCGATCAGCCGCTCGCTCGGCCGCGACCCGGTGACGAGCGGCGTCGAGCCGTCGGCGGTCGAAGGCTTGGCGAACGTGCCCTATGCGGTCGCCAACCTCAATGTCGACTGCATCCTCAAGAACACCCATGTGCCGGTCATGTTCTGGCGCTCGGTCGGCAGCTCGCAGAACGCCTTCGCGCTCGAGAGCTTCGTCGACGAGATGGCGGTCGCGGCCGGCAAGGACCCATATGAGTTCCGGCGCGCGCTGCTCGCCGGCCAGCCTGACTTCTTGAAGGTGCTGGATACGCTTGCCGAAAAGGGCGACTGGTCGAAGAAGCTGCCGGCCGGCCAGGGACGCGGCATCGCGATCCACGAGAGCTTCGGCACCATCGTGGGCGAGATCGTCGAGGTCGCGGTCAGTCCCAAGGGCGAGATCAAGGTGCCGCGCGTCGTGGCCGTGGTCGACTGCGGCCATGTCGTGAACCCGCGCACGGTCGAGATGCAGATCGAAAGCGCCGTCATCTATGGGCTGACGGCGGCACTCTATGACGAAATCACGATCAAGGACGGCCGCGTCGAGCAGGCGAACTTCGACGAGTACCAGATGGTACGCTTCGCCGACGCGCCGGCAATCGAGACTTATCTGGCACTGTCGGGCGGCGGCAAATGGGGCGGCATCGGCGAGCCGGGTACGCCGCCCATCGCGCCGGCCCTCTGCAACGCCATCTTCGCTGCGACCGGCAAGCGCATCCGCTCCCTGCCGATCAAGAACACGGACCTCTCCGGGCGGGCGTGAAGATATCAAGTCGCAATCCTCCCGGCTTGCTCGCCGGCAAGCGCGGGTCCATTCTCTCGTCTGAGGAATGGCGCGGCGCCCAAGCGGGTGCGCGCACCGGGAGGATTGAATGGCTGTTGAAGTGATGCGTCGGCGGGAAGTGCCGACGGAGCGGATGATCGCACGCTTGAAGGAACGGTTCGGCGACCGTGTGTCGACGGCGGCGGCCGTGCGCGACCAGCATGGCAAGGACGAATCCTATCACCCGATCGAGGCGCCGGACGCCGTGTTCTTCGCCCGCTCGACCGAGGAAGTGGCGGAGGCCGTCAAGCTCTGCGCCGAGTACAAGGTGCCGGTCATCCCGTTCGGCACCGGCACCTCGCTCGAGGGCCATGTGGCGGCACGCGAGGGCGGCCTCTCAATCGACGTGAGCCAGATGGACCAGGTGCTGCGCGTCTCGCCCGAAGATCTCGACTGCACGGTGCAGCCGGGTGTGACGCGCAAGCAGCTGAACGAATATCTGCGCGACACCGGCCTGTTCTTCCCGATCGACCCGGGAGCCAACGCGTCGATCGGCGGCATGACCGCGACGCGCGCATCGGGCACCAACGCGGTGCGCTACGGCACCATGCGTGACAATGTGCTCTCGGTGACGGCCGTGCTGGCCGACGGCCGCGTCATCAAGACGGCGAGCCGGGCGCGCAAGTCGTCTGCCGGCTATGACCTGACGCGGCTCTTCGTCGGATCCGAAGGCACGCTCGGCGTCATCACCGAGGTGACACTCAAGCTCTACGGCATTCCGGAGGCGATCTCGTCGGCAGTCTGCGCGTTCCCGACCATCGCGGCCGCGGTCGACACGGTGATCTCGACCATCCAGGCGGGCGTGCCGGTCGCGCGCATCGAGCTCTTGGACGAGGTGCAGATCAACGCCTGCAACCATTATTCGAAGCTCGACCTCAAGGTGGCGCCGACCTTGTTCTTCGAATTCCACGGCACCACGGCCGGGGTCAAGGAACAGGCCGAGATGGTGGCCTCCTTCGCCGAGGACAACGGCGGCGAGGGCTTCAAATGGACGAGCTCGGCCGAGGAGCGCTCGAAGCTCTGGCAGGCGCGGCACGACGCCTATTACGCCGGCCTCTCGCTCCGGCCCGGCTCCAAGGGCTGGGCGACCGACGTGTGCGTGCCGATCTCGAACCTGGCCGAGGCGATCAACGAGACGAAGAAGGATCTGGAAACGGCCAGCATGCCGGTCTGCCTGGTGGGTCACGTGGGCGACGGCAATTTCCACCTCTGCTTCATTCTCGACCCGAACAAGCCGGAGGAGTTCGAGGAGGCGGCGGCGATCAACGAGCGCATGGTGAAGCGTGCCCTGGCGCTCGACGGCACCTGCACCGGCGAGCATGGCGTGGGCTACGGCAAGATCGGCTTCGTTGAGGAGGAGCACGGGCCCGCGACGATCGGCGTCATGCGCGAGATCAAGCGCGCGCTCGACCCGCACAACCTGATGAACCCCGGCAAGGTGATCCGGCTCGGGGCCAATCACTAGCTTCCATCGTCATCCCCGCGCAGGCGGGGATCCAGCATTACGCGCGGCAGCGCGGACGAGAGTCTCGTCGCCGCGGACGCGGCTCTTGCTGGGTTCCCGCCTCCGCGGGAGCGACGGATAGAAACTCGATTCCAGGAGCTTTCCTCATGTCGTTCGATTTCACCGGCAAGCGCGTCGTCGTCGCGGGCGGCAGCAAGGGCATCGGCCGCTCGATCGCGCTGGGCTTCGCCCGGGCCGGCGCCAAGGTCTCGATCTGCGCTCGGGGCGCGGCCGCGCTCGAGGCGGCGCGGGCCGAGCTTTCCGCCTTCGGCCAGCAGGCCCACGCCGCGACCTGCGACCTGGGCGTCGAGGCCGACATCACGGGCTATGTCGCAGCCGCGGCCGAGGCGCTGGGCGGCATTGACGTGCTGGTCAACAACGCCTCCGGTTTTGGCGCGACCGACGACGAGGCGGGCTGGGCGCAGAGCCTCAACGTCGACATCATGGCGACGGTCCGCGCCTCGCACGCAGCCATCCCGTTTCTGCTGAAGAACCCCGGCGCCTCGATCGTCAACATCTCGTCGATCTCGGGCTACCGGCCGTCGACCCGCTCCGTGCCCTATGCCGCGGTCAAGGCGGCGGTCATTCAATATACGACGAGCCAGGCGGCGCTCCTGGCGCGCCAGGGCGTGCGCGTCAATTGCGTGGCGCCCGGCTCGATCGAGTTTCCCGGCGGCACCTGGGAGGATCGGCGCACCAGCAATCCGGACCTCTACAACCGCATCCTCGACAGCATCCCGTTCGGCCGGCTGGGCCTTCCCGAGGAGGTCGCCGACGTGGTGCTGTTCCTGGCGAGCCCGCTCGCGCGCTGGGTCACCGGGCAGACCATCGTCGCGGACGGCGGGCAGCTGCTGGGTGTCTAGTTGACGGCGGTATTATTTGCCGCCAGCTAGGCAAATTTTGCCGAGTTAGATTTTTATGCCGCCCCGCCGCCGCGCCAACCCCAGGTGCGCCGCGGCGGGCAAGGCTGGCACTCCCTTTGCGTCAGTCGAAGCAATCCGAACAAGCTTGGATTGCAACGCATGTCGATCGGTCCGATCTCGCCAAGCTGGTCGTCCTCCTATGCGACCGCGCGCGATCTCATTCAGCAGACCATCAACGGTCAGGACCGTACGGACCCGCGTTCCGTCATCGACGAGATCGCGCAGGGCGGCGCCGGCGGGCTGCTCAAGTATCAGGAGAAGCAGGCCGAGAAGAAGATCGAGGAGCAGGTCCTCCAGTCCATGGGACTGAAGGACGGGGACCTGAAGAACCTGAGCCCCGACAAGCTCGCCCAGGTCGAGGCGGCGGTCGCCAAAGCCCTGCAGCAGCAGATCAAGAACACCATGCGGAACCAGGCGGAGCAGCAGGCCACGGCCAGTACCAAGCAAGTGTTCGGTTCGAACAGTCAGTCGCTTTTGTCGACTGCGACCACCGCGGCGCTGTTTGAACTGTCGTAAGACCGGACTGCGCCGCTCGCTGCCCCCAACCGATCGGGCACCGGCGGTGGCCATGGTCACGATCGCCTAGCCGCTATCCCGTTTGACTTGGCAGCGGGGTTCCTGGCCTGATCGACTTCCACAATCGCGAAGCGAGGAAGAACATGAGCGAGGACGCCGCCGCCCTGCCGCTTGCCGATCCGGCGACCACCCGCTCGATCTTCGATTGGCTCGAGCGGTTCGCCGCCTGCGTCAGGGCGGTCGACTATGCTGCTGCCCGCCCGTTCTGGCATCCCGACATCATCGTGTTCGGTACTTATCAGGAACTTGTCCGCGGCCGCGCGCGCTGGACCGAGATGCAGTGGGACAATGTGTGGCCGCGCACGGCGGATTTCGCGTTCGATCTCGATAACACGGCAGTCCTGGCCAGCCCCGACGGCACCATGGCAACGGTGATCACGCCCTGGACCAGCACCGGTTTCCAGCCGGACGGCAACCGCTTCGATCGGCCGGGGCGGGCGACGATCATTCTCGCCCGCCAGGCCGACGGGGGCTGGCTTGGCATTCATTCCCACATGTCGCTGCAGCGGGGCGTGCCGCAGGACAGCCACGGCAACCGGCCGGTCAAGGCTCGCTGAGCTCTGGCGGCTCAAGCCCCGGCCCGTTCGGGCAGGAACGCCAGACGGGCCACGGGCGAGGCCAGGATGACGAGCGCCTGGACCATGAAGCCCAGGACCGCGACCAGCAGGCAGGTCTCCGCCCCATAGCCGCCGCCGATCGCGGCCCCGATCGCGGCTCCCACGGGCCGGGCGCCGGCCGTCGCCATGGTGATGATGGCCGAGACCCGGCCCAAGAGCGCGTCCGGCGTCACGGCCTGGCGCAGGGTGGTCGAGCTGATCACCCACAGGATGGGCCCGAAGCCGATCAGGAAGAAGGCGAGGCAGGCGAGCCCCATCGACGGCACCCAGAGCGTTGCCGCCATGACGAGCGCCGCCGAGAGCCCGGCGAGCGGCCCGATGGCGATGACGGTACCGAACGGCAGCGCCTTCGCGATGCGCGGTGCCGCGAGCGCGCCCGCCACCATGCCGACGCCATATGTCGCGAGCGTGGCGCCGATCTCGTCGGCGGTGAGCCGCAGGTGATGCACGGCATAGGGCACATAGACCGCCTGCAGCACGAACCAGGCGAGATTGAAGAACACGGCGGTCAGCAGGATCGGCCGCAGCAGCGGATGCTGCCAGGCGAAGCCGGCGCCTTCGCGCAGGTCCTGCAGCAGCCGGCGCGGCGGGGCGGGCGCCCGCGCGGGCTCGGCGATGCCCGAGAGCAGCAGCACGGCCGCGATCGAAAGGGCGGCGGCAACGCCATAGGAGGGGGCGGCCCCCAGCCGGGCGATGAGCGCGCCGGCAAGCGCCGGGCCGGCGGCAAACGCCACCGCCCGGGCGAGCTCGATCTTGCCGTTCGCCTGCGCCAGTTGGCTGCCTGGCACCAGGGCCGGCACCAGGGACGGGGCGGCGACGGTGTAGGCGACCGTACCGGTTGCGCCGATGAAACCCAGGAGCGCCAGCAGCGGCAGGCTCAGGAGCCCCGTCCAGGCGAGCGCAAGGACGGCGACGAGCGAGAGCGTGCGCAGCGCCTCGGCACCGGCCATCAGGTGCCGGCGCGAGGTGCGGTCGGCCAACATGCCGGCCGGGAAGGAGAGCAGCAGGAACGGCAGGGTCTGCGCCATCTGCAGCAGGCCGGTCTCGCCGACGCCGGCGCCGAGGCTCAGGACGGCGATGATGGGGGCCGCGGCAAGGCCGATCTGCTCGGCCGACTGCGCGGCGAGGTTGGACCAGGCGAGCCGCCGGAACGCGGTGGGCAGGTTGGACGGCGGCATGATGCGGATCCCGTTCGAATGGTTCGATCGGGACCGAGGCTAGGCGAGCGTCCAGCCGCTCGCGCTCCGCTTGTTGCTGTTGAATTCAGCGAGCGGCTGCGGCCGCCGCCCTTTTGGCGCCCATGGGCACAAGCCGGGTCTCGCCGACCTTCATCAGCCAGGCCGTCTCGGCGGTGAAGCCCGCGTGGCTCGCCGCCTTGCGGAAGCGCACCGGCGGCTCGAACGGCGGCTCGACGGTCATGACGATGGTGCCCCAGTGCATGCCGATGACATGGCGTGCCTTGAGGTCGAGCGCGATCTGGATCGCTTCCTCCGGGTTCGCGTGGTTCATGTGCATGGCGGCGCGCGGCGCATAGCAGCCGATGCCCAGCATGGCGAGATCGAACGGACCATAGCGCCGCCCGGTCTCGGTGAACACGGCGCCATAGCCGGTATCGCCGCCGAAATAGAGCCGCCGCTCGTCGCTCTCGATGACAAAGCCGGCCCAGAGCGTGCGGTTGCGGTCGATGAGCGTGCGGGCGGAGCGGTGGATCGCCGGCACCGCGGTGACGGTGAGCGGCCCGGTGGAGGCCTGGTGATGCCAGTCGAGCTCGGTGACCAAGCGATAGCCGCGCGACCGGAAGAAGCGGCCGAGCCCGAGCGGCACGATCACCCTGACATGAGCCTTGTGCGGCAGTGCCTCGATCGTTTCGGTATCGAGATGATCGTAGTGATTGTGGGAGACCAGCAATGCGTCGATCGCCGGCAGCGCGTGCGCGGGCAGGCCTGGCGGCGTGAAACGGCGCGGGCCGATGCCCTGGACCGGCGAGGCATATTCCGACAGGAACGGGTCGATGAGCACGGTCTGGCGGGCGAGCCGGACCAGGAAGGCGGCATGGCCCAGCCAGGTGACGCTGTCGTGACCCAGCGCGGCATCGAGCCCGTAGAGCACGGCGCCCATCGGCAGGACATGCCCCGCGGGCACGTCGTAGGTCCTGGCATGGATGCGCTGGCGCCACAGGAATTTCAGCAGCCGATTGCGCTGGCGCAGCCGCTCCGGCGATCCCGCCGGATTGCGGAACCCGACCCGGGTATGGTGGCTCGGGCGTTCGAGCTCGGTCGTCACTGGTAGCTCGCCACCCCACGCCCTTTCAGAGACCCGGTCGGATGGCATATAGTTCAATCCACTCGTTTGCCGTCCAGATCCTTTTGGGCCTGCTCGGCTTCCGTGCGCAGCTTGGCCTTGGCTTCCTTGGACTGGCCGAAGCGCACGCGGTTTTCGGCGGCCTGCGCATCCGCCGTCTGGCGCTCGCGGGCCTTGCGAAACTTGTTCAAATTGACGACGTCGCCCATCGAAGGTGCCTCCTTTTGGGGAAGTCCGGAGCCAAGCTTAAGTCCAAGCCGTTCATCCGTCAAAGCATCGGCACGCGTCCGTGTGGTAGGCGTCCGTGTGGCAGGCGTCCGGCGTCTGCGGCGGAAGGTCCTGGAATTCGGGCGCGGGTGCTTGAAGGCCGGCACTCCATCTCAGGAGGGTACGGGTGCGTAAGCTGCTGATCGTCATCGTCGTCGCCCTGGTGCTGCTCGTCGCGGCCGTCGTCGTCGTGCCGCGCGTCATCGGCACCGAACAGCTGACCGCCTTCCTCACGGAGCGGCTCCGGACCGCCACCGGCTACAATGTCGCGATCCGCGGGCCCGTGTCGCTCTCGGTCCTGCCGAGCCCGAGCCTGTCGGTTGCAGACATCCACGTCACCGCCGCGGCGACGCCGGGTGCTCCGGAGCTTGCGCGCGCCGGTGCCGTCCAGGTCGAGGTGGCGCTGATGCCGCTGTTCGGCGGCCGGGTCGAGGCGACGGCGGTCACCGTGCGCGATCCGGTCGTGATGCTCGAAGGCCCGCTCGGCCCGGCGAAGCCGGTCGCCCAGGCGCCGGCCAAGCCCGCCCCGTCGCCGGGGCCGGCGCCCGGGGCGCCCCAAGGGACCACCCCCGGGCAGGCCCCGGCGGGAGCACCCCAGACGGCGCCGTCGGCCACGAGCAAATTCTCGGTCGCGGTCGAGCATGTCCGGGTGACGAACGGCAGCGTCACCTATCGCGACGGCGGCCAGACCTATACGCTCGAGCATCTCGATCTCGATGTGACGACATCGCCCGGCGGTGCCGTTTCCGGCTCGGCCGATGCCGGTTTCGGCCAGGACCGACTGCATGTCGTGGGCCGGGTCGGTGCGCTCGATTGTGCCAAGGCGATCCCTCTGTCGCTGCACGCGACGGCCGATGCGGGCCGGGCCTCGCTCGATTTCGATGGCACAGCCGGCTGTGGGGCGGACGGGGCCCGCGCCGGCGGCAAGCTCAAACTCGCCGCCGACAGTGCGCGCGCCGCGCTTACGCCGTTCACGGCGGCGGCGCTGCCGGCCGCGCTCGACCGGCGCCTGGCGCTCGAAGGCACACTCGACGCCGACCCGGGCAGGCTCGACCTCGCCGATCTCTCAGTCGATTTCGATGAAAGCCACGGCATCGGCACGCTCAATATCCGCACGGCGGCCCACGACGGCGAGCGGCCGGCGATCGATCTGGCGCTCGACGTAAACCGGCTCGATCTCGCGCCCTGGTTCGCGCCGCCGCCGGCCGGACGCAATGCGGCTGCCCCCTCAGCGCCGGCCGTCTCGGCCGCGACGGGGATGCCGAACGGAACGTCAAGCGGGGCGCCCTCGGCCATGCCGCGGGGCTTCGCCGCTCTCCATATCGGGCTCGATCTCTCGGTCGAGCTTCTGGCTTGGCACGACGGCCTCATCCGGCAGGCCCGGTTCAACGGCGGCATCGACCAGGGCACGGTGACCATCAACCAGGCAACGGCGGAGCTGCCCGGCGGCACCGACATGAGCGTCAGCGGCCAGGTCGCGGACGCGTTCGGCATCGGGCATTTCACCGGCACGGCCGATGCCGAGACCGACAATCTACGCGCGCTCTGCGATTGGGCCGGCCTCAAGTTCGGCGGCGTGCCGGCCGACCGGCTGCGCCAGGCGAGCCTGTCGACGACGCTTGATGTCGTTGGCGATCCTGCAGGCGAGCGGGTCTCGGCGACCGGCATCGAGCTGGAGCTCGACGGCAGCCAGTTCAAGGGCGCCGCCAACCTGGTCCTGGGGGATCGGCCCGGGATTGGCCTCAGGCTCGCCGGGGACCAGCTGAACCTCGACGCTTATCTCGCCGGCGAGACCATGGTGCCGCTGCCGCAATCGGGCGGTGGGCAGGCAGCGGTTTCCGCCGGCCCGTCGCCGACGGTTGCGACGGCCGCGGCGCTGCTGCCGCTCGTGGCGGCCAACCTGGACTTGAGTTTCGACAAGGTCACCTGGCGCGGCCAGCTGCTGAAAGCCGTGCATCTGGCCGGCCTCGTCGATCGGGGCGCGGTCGAGCTGCGCGACGCGCGCATCGGCGATCTCGGCGGCGGCAGCCTGGCGCTTTCAGGCCGCTGGTCCGGCGGGCTCGGCACGACGGCAACGCTCACTGGCCGGGTGACGGCGGGCGGGCCCAGCGCGGTGCCGCTTCTGACCTTCCTGGGCCTGGGCGGGCAGGAGACTGCAGGGCGGCTCGGCGCCTATACCCTCGACCTGCGGGCCCAGGGGCAGCCGCTGGCGCCCGGCATCGATGCGACGCTGACGGCCGAGGAGGCGCGTGGCACGGCCAAGGGCCGCCTCGCCCTTGGCGCAGCGCCGCATTTCGTCGGCACGGCGACGCTCGACCATCCGGAGGCCGCCCGTCTGCTGGCGATCGTGGCGCCGCTCTATCGCCCGGCCGGCGGGGCGCTCGGCGCGGTCCAGCTCGCCGCGGCGGTCGATGCCGACCCGCAGCATCTGACGTTGGACCAGCTATCCCTGACCGTCGGCGAGCAGCGGGTGGCCGGCACCTTGTCGCTCGACGGCACGGCGCATCCGGCCCGGCTCGACGCCGATCTCACCGGCGGCGACCTGGTATTCGACCCGTTCCTGCCCGCGCGGGAGTCTGCCGCTGTGGACGGGCCGGTGCGCTACGCGGCGCTCGGCGATCCGGGTCCGCTGCCCGGCCACTGGTCGCGGGCGAAGTTCGATCTTTCGTGGCTGAGCATCATCGACGCCAAGGTGAAGCTCACGGCGGACTCGGCCGCTGCCGGTCCCTGGCACTTCGACAAGCCGGTGCTGGGCTTCGCGCTCAAGGGCGGCACGCTCGGGCTCGACACGCTCATGGGCGGCCTGTTCGGCGGCAAGATCGACGCGCATGGCAGCCTGAGTCAGGCCGGGGCCGCGGCGCTGACCCTTGCCGGGCGCGATCTCGACCTCAAGGATCTGGCGCAGCAGACGGGGGCTGCAGCACTCACCGCCGGCAAGGGCCAGCTCGACGCGGATCTGACCGCGAACGGCACGTCCGAGGCGGACTTGATCGCGGCCCTCGGTGGCAAGGCGTCGCTCTCGGCGCGCGACGGGGCGCTCACCGGTTTCGATCTTCCGGCGGTCAACGATCGGCTGAAGGCGCTCAAAGGGCCGCAGGACCTGGTGGCGGTGATCCAGGCGGTGCAGGCCGGCGGCAGCACGCGCTTCACGGCGCTCGACGCGACGGCGACGATCGCCGGCGGCGTCATCCGGTCGAACGAGGCGCATCTGGCGGCCGATGGCGGCGATCTTACAGCCCAGGTGACGGCCAATCTGCCGGCCTGGACGATCGAGGGGAAGGCGGCGCTGGCGCTCGCCGGGCGTACCGACCTGCCGCCGATCGCCATGAGCTTCGACGGCCCGCTCGACAAGCCGGAAAAGCGCATCGACGTGAACAGCCTTGCCGCCTATGCGCAACGCCAGGGTGTCGGGTCCCTGTTGCAGGGCCTGACGGGGCAGCAAGCAGCGCCGGCTTCGCCGTCGCAACAACCGCAACAGCAAAAGCCGGCCCAGCAGCTGCAAGACCTGTTCAAGGGGCTTCTGCCGAAGAAGCCCTGATGCCAGGTGCTCTCGTCCTCGAGATCCCGCGGACGGGCCAGCCGCGACGTTTCGTCGCGATCGGATCCCGCCCTAGAGCGCGGTCGCATTGGCTGGAACCAGCCAATGCGTGAATCGCGCTCTAAACATTTGATTAGAGACGGATTCACGGCTTGAGCGGATCGCAACGCGATTCCACTCAAGCCGATCCGGCTCTAGTTCTTCGCGGTTTCGCCCTTATAGCACTGCAGGACGAAGACGCGGATGGCGCTCGACAGATTCGTGCCGCGCGCCGCATCGATGGTCTCGACGAGCCGGTTGACGGAGAGGCCGCGCTGCTCGGCGATCTCCTTCAATCCGGCCCAGAACGCGGTCTCGAGCGACACGCTGGTGCGATGGCCGGCGATCACGACGGATCGCTTGCGCATCGCCTGCGCGCCGTTCGCCTCTCCCGCGTCGGGGATTGGCGTGGGTCGGGTCAACGCGGACCCAGCATGCTCTCCGGACGCACCCAACGATCGAACTCCTCATCGCTAAGAAAACCCAACGACATGGCCGCCTGCTTCAAGGTCGTGCCCTCGGCATGCGCCTTCTTGGCGACCTTCGCGGCCTTGTCGTAACCAATGTGCGGATTGAGCGCCGTGACGAGCATCAGCGACTCATGGAGCAGCTTCTCGATACGGTCGCCGTTGGCCTCGATGCCCACGACGCAGTTATCGGCGAAGCTTTCGGCTGCGTCGGCCAGGAGCCGGATCGACTGCAGCACGTTAAAGATGATAACGGGCTTGAACACATTCAGTTCGAAATGACCCTGGCTTCCGGCGACTGTCACCGTGACATGGTTTCCCATGACCTGAGTCGCAACCATCGTCATCGCTTCAGCCTGCGTCGGATTGACCTTGCCTGGCATGATCGACGAGCCCGGCTCGTTCTCGGGCAGATGGATTTCGCCGAAGCCGCAGCGCGGACCGGAGCCGAGCAGGCGGATGTCGTTCGCAATCTTCATGGCCGAGGCCGCGATGGTGTTGAGCGCGCCCGACAGCTCGACGAGCGCGTCATGGCCGGCCAGCGCCTCGAACTTGTTCTCGGCCGTGACGAAGGGCAGGCCAGTGAGCTTTGCCGCCTCCTTGGCGAAGGCCTCGGCGAAGCCCACGGCGGCATTGATGCCGGTGCCGACGGCGGTACCGCCCTGGGCCAGCTGGTAAAGCCGCGGCAGCGTCGCCTCGACGCGGGCGATGCCGTACTCGACCTGCTTCGCGTAGCCCGAGAATTCCTGGCCGAGCGTGACGGGCGTCGCGTCCTGCAGGTGGGTCCGGCCGATCTTGATGATCGACGCGAATTCCTTGGCCTTCTTGTCCAGCGCCTGGTGCAGGTGCTTCAGCGCCGGCAGCAGCCGGTGCGCGACCTGCTCGGCAGCGGCGATGTGCATGGCGGTCGGGAAACTGTCGTTCGACGACTGGCCGTAGTTGACGTGATCGTTCGGGTGGATCGGCTTCTTCGAGCCGACGACGCCGCCC
Organism: Aliidongia dinghuensis; assembly: GCF_014643535.1. Taxonomy (NCBI): domain Bacteria; kingdom Pseudomonadati; phylum Pseudomonadota; class Alphaproteobacteria; order Rhodospirillales; family Dongiaceae; genus Aliidongia; species Aliidongia dinghuensis. The sequence continues at coordinate 351,589 of NZ_BMJQ01000005.1, forward strand.
AGGAGCTCGATCGCGCGGTTCGAAATGACCTCGTTCGCATTCATGTTGGTCTGGGTGCCGGAGCCGGTCTGCCAGACGACGAGCGGGAAATGGTCGATGAGCGTGAGGTTGATGACCTCGTCGGCCGCCTTGGCGATCGCGTCGGCGACCGCCTGGTCGAGCTTGCCGAGCGCCAGGTTGGCAAGCGCCGCAGACTTCTTCTGGATGCCGAGCGCGCGTACCAGCGGCGCCGGCATGCGCTCACCGCCGATCTTGAAGTTCTGCAACGAGCGCTGAGTCTGGGCACCCCAATATCGGTCCGCCGGCACGGCCACTTCGCCCATCGTGTCGGTTTCGATGCGGGTCGCGGTCTCGGAAGTCATCTTGGGTCATCCTTGTCGAAGGGTCTATGCCGCCGGCCGGGGAGCCCGGTCGCCGGATGGGCGCCAAGGTGCCACCGCCCCGCCGTCGCGGCAAATACCTGTTACCGCAAGGCTCAGTTGCCGACTGAATTGCGAATCGGGCCCGCCAGCGGGTTCGACCGGTCGGCGACGATCGCCATGAAGGTCTTGCGCTGGGATTCGTCGAGTGTGCCGAGGAACTTGATCGTCGCCGTGGTGACCTCGGTCTGGAACGCGCGGCGGTGCTGTGCGATCTCGTCGAGCAGCTCGTGAACATGCTGGACGTCGGGCGTGGGCGCGCTCAGCTCCTCCCAGGTGTCCTCGACCAGCGGCTGGTTCTGCAGGGCAAGTATACCCTGGGCGGTGTGCAGGCCGCGCCGCCATTCCTTGAAGGGCTTGGATGTCTCGGGATCGAGACCGAGCCGGGTTGCAAAGAGCTCGAGCCGGCGTTCGGGCGGGCCTCCCTGCCCCGGATGCGGGGCCGCGTAGCGGGAATAGGCGAAGCCGCCGGCGACGAACAGATTGAGGGCCAGCGACAGCACGAGGGCGACCTCGATCGGACGCGGGGCGCGAAGCTTGAACATCGTCGCCATCCGCGTCTCAGCCAACCCCGTCACCCAGGAGCCCGTTCGACTGGTCGAGAAGGTCGATCGCGGTGCCAGTGCCGCCCGGCTGGTTGATGTTCCGCTCCGTCTGCATGCCGAGATCGAAGCCCACGAGCGAGATCAGCACCAGGCTGGCCGCGACCGCGCCCCAGGCGGCCCAGGTGGAGACGCGCCGGGGGGCTGCCGAACCTGGCGCAAACGGCCGCGGTGCGAACGGCAGGACCGCCGCGGTCTGCTCCGGCAGGAGCGCCTGGGCGCGGCCGAGGAACGCGGCGGACGCGATCTCGGGCACGATCGGTTGCGTCTTGCAGTCGATGACATCGTCAAGGGCGGCCGGGTCGGCCGCGAGCCGGCGCTCGAGCGCCTCTGCCTCCGCCTCGTCGAGCCGGCCGTCGAGATAGGCCGCGAGCAGCATCGGGTCGATGGGGGGATCGATCGGGGGCGGTGTCGCTGCCGCCGCCGACTCGTGCGCCCGCCAGCGCTCGAAGAGCGCTCGGTCCGGCTGGAAAGGAGCTTCGTCGTTCATGGTCGGGATCCCACGTTCGAACATGGTACGCCCGTGGGGCGGGGACCATCCCCGCGCCTCACGGCTTTTCGCCAAAATGTGCCCGCAATTTCAGCATTGCTTTGTGATGCGTGCTGCGGACGGTTTGCGCGTCGACCGAGAGCGAAGCGGCGATTTCCGCCACCTCCATGTCGCGCTCGTAGAGCATGGTCAGGACCAGCTGTTGGCGCGGCGAGAGCAAGCCCTCGGGAATCTTGATCTTTTCGACGACGGACGGTTCGACGGCGAAGGCGCCCTCGGGGGTCGCTTCGATCGGCTGGGTCGGCGGCCGGCGCCGCCGGACCGTGTCGTGGGCGACGCTGCGCGCCACGATGGTGAGCCAGGTGGAGAGCCCGGCGCGCGTCGGGTCATATTGGCGCAGCAGTCGGAAATCGTCCTTGCACAGGCGCAGGAACACATCCTGGGCGATGTCCTCGACGTCGCTGCCGTCCGAACCCACGACCCGGCGCACCGCGGCGAGGATCAGGCCTGCGAACCGGGCGACGAAGGAGTCCCAGGCTGCCTTGTTTCCTGCCAGCAGGCCGGAAAGGTCCTCCTGATCCCCCCTCAAGTGAGCTCCGTACGACAGCGACCGCGACGACCCATCATACGCCGGTAGCGTGCCGCGCATCCCTCACCGCCCATGATCATTTCACGGGCAGGGCGCGCAATATTCGAAACGGCCCGGATTTACGCCGCCCTGCGGCCGGCGGTCATTTCTTGCGGAACGCATCGAGCTTGACGACCTCGCCGGACTTGTCGGCCGACGGGGCCGCCTGCTCGTCGTCGCTGGTCGGCGCGGGCGGCTTCTCGGCCGCGAGCTTCGGCGCAGGGGCTGGCGGCGCGGCTTCGGCCGTGTCCGGCTCCGAACGGAACTCGAGACCGAACTTGACCGACGGATCGGCGAAGGCGGTGACGGCGGCCAGCGGCACCACGAGCCGTTCCGCCTGGTTGCGGAAGCTCAAGGTGACCGAGAACTGGCGGTCATCGACCTCGAGGCCCCAGAACTGGTGCTCCAGCACGATGGTCATCTCGTGCGGATATTGGGCGGCCAGATAATCCGGGATTTCGACGCCGGGATGGCCCGTGCGGAAGGTGATGTAGAAGTGATGGGCGCCAGGCAGCCCATGCTCCGCGGTCAAGGTGAGCGCGTCGCGGACCACGCTGCGCAGCGCATTCTCGACCATCTTGTCGTAACGGAGGGTGGGTTTCGCCATCTGCACCGATTCTGAAAGAGCGCCGGATGCCATCCCCGGCGCGAAGGGGAGAAGTGGGGGGCTTCTGTTGCCCGGTGCCCCCCGAACCGCGAGTTACCCGATGGCTTTCATCCCGTTAGGGATTAGGCCGCGAGAGCCTCATGCGCAACGTTGTCGTTCGCATTTAGAGATTGACCCGATAACGGCGGTATCATGCCGGGCAAAAGTCGCGCCTTTACTACGCACGTCGAAGCTGGATCGCCCCCGTCGGTCGGCCACGAGGAACGGACGTTCCCTCGGGCCGATTTGGTGGAGGCGCCGGGCACTGCCCCCGGGTCCGTGACGCCTATTCTACGCGCCGTTTATCGCCATAGTCGGTCACCCGACAGGAAAGAATATAGGCGGCGGCCGATCTTGGCGCAACGGGCTCGGCGACCGGGCCGCGTGCACCGAGCGGCCGCCCCTCAACCTGCGCGGAGCGCGCGCTCGAGAAAATCCAGCCGGTCCTGCCCCCAGAACGGCTCGCCGCGATAGATGTAGGTCGGCGCGCCGAACACCTGCGCCGCAATCGCATCCTCGGTATGCGCCTCATAGGCGGCCCTGACCGCCTCGGTCTCGGCCGCGGCGCGGAGCGCACGGCCATCGAGCCCGGCCGCATCGGCGATCGCGATGAGCGTCGCGGCGTCGGCGACGTCGCGCTCCTCGACCCAGATCGCGCGCATGATGCCGGTGAGCAGCCCGTCCAGCTCGTCGCCGTTGCGCTCGGCCGCGCAGAGCATGCGCGAGGCGAGATCGGCCGAGACCGGAAAGAACTTCGGCTGCGGATTGAGCGGGACGCCGAGATGGGCCGACCAGCGCTTCAGCTCGAACAGCCGATAGGCCTGGCGCTGCGGCGCGCGCTTGGCGAGCGGCAGGCCGTCCGAGATCGGGAACACCTTGCCGTAGTCGGTCGGCTTGTACTCGATCGTGGCGCCCGCCGCTGCGGTGAGCGCCAGGAACCGCTCATGGCCGAGATAGGTCCAGGGTGACACGGGCGTGAAATAGTATTCGACGAGCTTGCTGGCAGGCATGTCTCAAGGAACCTCCTTCGAGCGCAGAGCACGGCGGATGATCTTGCCGGTCGCGGTCATCGGCAGGGATGGGGCGAATTCCACGATGCGCGGGTATTCGTGGGCGGCGAGCCGGCGCTTGACGAACTCCTGGATCTCGGACGCCAGCGCCGGCGTGGGCTCGACGCCCTCGGCCGGCACGATCACCGCCTTGACGAGTTCGGTGCGGATCGGGTCGGGCTCGCCCACGACGGCGGCGAGTGCCACCGCGGGATGGCGCATCAGGCAGGCCTCGATCTCGGCCGGACCGATCCGGTAGCCGCCGGAGGTGATAAGATCATCGTCGCGCCCGACGAAGCGGACATAGCCGTCCGCATCCTTGATGCCGAGGTCGCCGGTCAAGAGATAGTCGCCGGCGAACTTGGCCGCCGTTGCGGCCTCGTTGCGCCAATAGCCGAGGAACATCACCGGGTCGGGCCGTCGGACCGCGATCGTGCCCTGGGTCCCGGGCGGCAGCACCTGGCCGGTCTCGTCGACGATCTCGACCCGGTGGCCCGGGATCGCGGTGCCGGTCCAGCCCGGCCGGACCGGCGGCAGGCCGCCGCCGTTGCCCAGCACCAGGTTGCACTCGGTCTGGCCATAGAATTCGTTGATCTGGACGCCCAGCACGTCGCGGCCCCAGTCGAGCAATTCATCGCCCAGGCTCTCGCCGCCGCTGCCGACGCTGCGGAGCTTCAGGCCCGCGTGGCGCGCGCCGGACCGGCGCAGGAGTTTCAGGGCCGTCGGCGGCAGGAAGCTGTTGCGCACCTCGAACCGGGCCATCAGCTCGAGCGCCGCCTCGGGATCGAACTTGCGGGCGCGATGGGCCACGACCGGCACGCCGTGGAACCAGGACGGCAGCAGCACGTCCAAGAGCCCGCCAATCCAGGCCCAGTCGGCCGGCGTCCAGAACCGGTCGCCCGGTTGCGGGAAGCCGTCGTGCGGGAATGTCACGCCCGGCAGGTGGCCCAGGAGCACGCGATGGGCATGGAGCGCGCCCTTGGGCTGACCGGTCGTGCCGGAGGTATAGATGATGATCGCCGGATCGTCGGCCGCGGTGTCGACGGCTGCGTACTGGTCGCTCGCCGGCGCGATCGCCTGCGTGAAGCCCTCGGCCCCCTCGACCGGGCCGTCGACTGACAGGACGAGTGCCAGATCGGGCAGCCGGTCGCGGATCGTCCTGAGCTTCGCGACACCCTCAGCATCGGTGATGACGGCGCGGGCGCCGGAATTGGCCAGGCGATATTCGAGCGCCTCCTCGCCGAACAGGATGAACAGCGGGATCGAGATCATGCCCGCCTTCAAGACTGCGGCATGGGCGACGCCGGTCTCGTGGCGCTGCGGCAGGAGGACGCCGACCCGGCCGCCAGGCCTGAGCCCCCGGAATTGGAGCGTATTGGCGAGCCGGTTCGACAGGCGGGCCAAGTCCTGGAAGCTGAACCGGCGCGGCGCGCCGTCGGCATCGACCTCGACGAGCGCGGTCCGGCCCGGGTCTTCGGCGGCCCAGCGATCGAGCACGGCCGTGCCGATGTTGAACCGCGCCGGAATTTGCCAAGTGAAATTCCGCGCGGCATCGCCGGGCTTGGGCATGGCGGACGGGGCCATGGGTGTCTCCTTCGCCTCTCGTTGTTCAGGCGAGCTTAGCGCATTCGAGAGGCCTGGCGAGAACGTGCGCGTTGGGCATAATCACGGGGCATTGGGCCGCAGTCCTGCAGCTCGTTTCTTTTCCGAAATCTAGGGGATGTCGATGACGGTTCGGGCAGCGATCGTCGGGCTCGGCCGCTGGGGGCGGCGGTTGGTGGATTCGGTCGAGGGCAGCGACAAGATCCGCATCGTCGCGGGCGTCACCCGCCGGCTCGAGCGGGCGCAAGGCTTTGCTGCGGCCAAGGGCTTCCCGCTCGGCGCCGATTACGACGCGATATTGGCCGATCCCTCGATCGACGCCGTGATCCTGGCAACGCCGCACAGCCTGCATGCCGACCAGGTTGTGGCGGCCGCGGCAGCAGGCAAGCAGATCTTCTGCGACAAGCCGTTCACGCTCGACAAGGCGTCGGCCGAGCGGTCGGTCGCCGCCGCGCGCGAGGCGGGCGTGACACTCGCGGTCGGTTTCAACCGCCGCTTCCTGCCGGCGGTCCGGCAGCTCGAGCGGCTGATGGCTGACGGCACGATCGGTACCGTGCTTCATGCCGAGGCGCATTTCTCGGTCAACGCGATCGGCCGCTACGACGATGATTCCTGGCGGCTCGACCGGCGCGAGGTGCCGGGCGGCGGGCTCACCGGGCTGGGCATCCACCTGATCGATGCCATGATCGACCTGATGGGGCCGATCACGAGCGTGTTTGCCCAGACGAGCCAGCGTGTGATGCGTGAGGTCGACGACACGACGGCCGTGCTGTTCCGTTTCGAAAGCGGTGCCAGCGCGTCCCTCACGACCCTGCTCGCAACCCCGCAGCATTTCCGCTTTCACCTGTTCGGCTCGAACGCCCATGCCGAGCTGCGCGGGCCGGACCGGCTCGAGCTCACCCGGCTCGGCCGCGACGTGCCGGAAGTGACGGCGTTCCCGCCGGTCGACATCGAGCGCGCGGAGCTCGAGGCCTTCGCCGACGCGATCCGGGGCGGGGCGACCTTCCCGGTCAGTGCGGCCCAGGCGATCCATGGCGCCGCCGTGTTCGAAGCGATCCTGCGCTCGGCCGCCGAGGGTGCGCCCGTCACGGTCGGCTGACGGTATTCACTGGCGTCAGGCCGCCTTGCATGTTCGCCGGTTGGCGGCGGGATAGGGCGGCCCTAGAGTGAGCGACCCGACCCTTGGATCCATGACCCGCCATGCCGCTCGACATCGCCCATTCGGTCTGCCCGCACGATTGCCCCTCGACCTGCGCGCTCGAGGTCGAGCGGCTCGACGCGCGCACCATCGGGCGGGTGCATGGTGGGCGCAAGGACGGCTACACGGCGGGCGTGGTCTGCGCCAAGGTGGCGCGCTATGCCGAGCGGCAGCATCATCCGGACCGGCTCGCCCGGCCGCTGCGCCGCGTCGGGCCGAAGGGCGTGGGCCTGGCCGCCTTCGAGCCGATCTCGTGGGAGGACGCGCTCGACACGGTCGCGGCCAAATTCGCCGAGGCGGCGCGGCAGTACGGGCCGGAAACGGTCTGGCCCTATTTCTATGCCGGCACCATGGGCCATGTGCAGCGCGACGGCATCGACCGCCTGCGCAACGTGATGAAATACTCGCGCCAGTACGGCACGATCTGCGTGGCACTCACGGACGCGGGCTGGATGGCCGGCGTCGGCGTCAAGCGCGGCACCGACAGCCGCGAGATCGCCGAGAGCGATCTCATCGTCGTCTGGGGCGGCAACCCGGTCGCGACCCAGGTCAACCTGATGAGCCACATCCAGCGCGCCCGCAAGCGGCGCGGCGCCAAGCTGGTCGTGGTCGACACCTATCGCACGCCCACGGCAGAGGTCGCCGATCTCGCGATCATCCTCCGGCCCGGCACGGACGCGGCGCTTGCCTGCGCGATCATGCATGTCGCCTTCAAGGAGGGCTATGCCGACCGGGACTACATGGCGCGCTACACCGACGTGCCCGACGCACTCGAGGCCCACGTGCGCGACCGGGACCCGGCCTGGGCGGCGCGGATCACCGGCCTGCCAGAGGAGACGATCTGGGAATTCGCCCGGCTCTACGGGCGGACCCAGCGCAGCTTCATCCGCGTCGGCTATGGCTTCTCGCGCGGCCGCAATGGCGCGGCGCAGGTTCATGCGGTCACCTGCCTGCCGGCGGTGACCGGCGCCTGGAAGCACCGGGGCGGCGGTGCGCTCTACGCCGGCGGCGCGCTCTACAGCCTGAAGAAGAGTGTGATCCAGGGGCTCGATGCGGTCGACACGACCGTGCGCGAGCTCGACATGTCGCGCATCGGCCCCGTGCTGACCGGCGATGCCGAGGCCTTGAAGGGCGGGCCGCCGGTTACCGCCATGCTGATCCAGAACACGAACCCGATGGTGGTGGCGCCCGATCTCGCCAACGTGCACCGGGGTTTCCGGCGCGACGACCTGTTCGTCTGCGTGCACGAGCAGTTCATGACCGAGACGGCAGCAATGGCCGACATCGTGCTGCCGGCCACGACCTTCCTCGAGCACGACGACATCTACACCGCGTCCGGCCACACGATGCTGCAGATCGCGAAGCAGGCGGTCGAGCCGTTCGGCGAGGCGCGCGAGAACCACTTCGTCATCCGTGAGCTCGCGCGCCGGCTCGGTGCCCGGCATCCGGGCTTCGAAATGAGCGCCTGGGAGCTCATCGAGCGCACGCTCGCCGACACCGGCTTTCCGCCGGCCGAGACGTTCCTCGAGGGCCGCGGCCATGATTGCGCCCTGCCGTTCGAGACCATGCATTTCCTCGACGGCTTCGGCCACAAGGACGGCCGGTTCCATTTCCAGGCGGATTGGAGCGGGCTCGGGCCCGACGGCGCGCGGCTGTCGGCCTTGCCGGACCAGAACTGGGTCATCGACCGCGAGACGGCGGCGAAGCCGTTCCGGCTGGTGACGGCGCCGGCGCGCAGCTTCCTCAACTCGACCTTCGGCGAGACGCCCGGCAGCCGGCAGCGCGAGGGCAATCCGCGCGTGCTGATCCATCCGGACGACCTGGCGGCGCTCGGGGCCGCGGACGGCACACGGCTCCGGCTCGGCAACGAGCGCGGCTCGGTCGTGGTGCCGGCCCGCGCGTTCGACGGCATCCGGCACGGCGTGGTCGTGGTCGAGGGCATCTGGCCCAACCGCGCGTTCGAGGAGGGCGTCGGCATCAACGTGCTGACGAGCGCCGAGCCCGGCCTGCCGGCCGGGGGTGCGGTGTTCCACGACACGGCGATCTGGATCCGCCCGGCGTAAGGTCGGGCGACCCACGATGGCCGTCATCCCCGCCTTCCGCGGGAATGACGGTAAAATTCCATGCAGTAGAGTCCTCAGCCACTTCCACACCACAGTAGTTGCTGCACGCCAAGTGGTATGGCACAGAATGCCGCATTGATCGGGAACGGGACGACCCTGTCGGCCGTTGTTGCCTCGGACGCATTGGTGCGCCGCAGCATTGGCAGGGTCGCGCATCGAGAATTCGATGCCGCGGCCTGGGCCGTCCGAAGGGGATGTTTATGGGTCACAAGATTCGCAAGGCCGTATTTCCGGTGGCAGGCCTCGGCACGCGCTTTCTACCGGCGACCAAGGCCATGCCGAAGGAGATGCTGACGGTCGTCGACAAGCCGGTGATCCAATACGCGCTCGAAGAGGCGCGCGCCGCCGGGATCGAGGAGTTCATCTTCGTCACCGGCCGCAACAAGACGGCGCTCGAGGATCATTTCGACTATTCCTACGAGCTGCAGCGCACGCTCGAGGAGCGCGGCAAGAAGGAAGCGCTCGAGGGCATCAACAGCTGGCTGCCGAAGCCTGGCCAGGTCGCTTCCGTGCGCCAGCAGTTGCCGCTCGGCCTCGGCCACGCGGTGCTGTGCGCCAAGCATCTGGTCGGCAACGAGCCGTTCGCCGTCATCCTGCCCGACGACCTCGTGCTGTCGAAGACGCCGTGCATGAAGCAGCTGGTCGACGTGCATGAGGAGACCAGCGGCAATGTGGTGGCCGTGGTCGACGTGCCGCGCGAGCACACCAAGCGCTACGGCATCCTCGACGTCTCGTCCGACGACGGGCGCCTGGCCTCGGTCAAGGGCCTGGTCGAGAAGCCTGATCCGGCCGAGGCGCCGTCGACGCTCTCGATCATCGGCCGCTATATCCTGACGCCCGCGATCTTCGATCACCTGGAGAAGACCGGCCGCGGCGCCGGCGGCGAGATCCAGCTGACCGACGCCATGGTGAAGCTCCTGGGCCAAGAGCCGTTCCACGGCCTGCGCTTCGAGGGCAAGCGCTATGATTGCGGCGACAAGCTGGGCTTCCTCGAGGCCAACATCGCCTTCGGCCTGGCGCGCGCGGACGTCGCCCAGGACCTGCGCCGCGTCATCGCAGAGCTGACCTGAACCCGCTAATCTTCGATCCTGTCTGATCCTTCTTCGACCTCAAAAGAGAGCTTCCCGATGAGCCACCAGTTCGACCCGACGATCCTGCGCGAATACGACATCCGCGGCATCGTGGGCGAGACCCTCAAGGCCGAGGACGCGCGCGCCATCGGCCGCAGCTACGGCTCGATGCTGGCGCGGAGCGGCGGCAAGTGCGCCGCCATCGGCTATGACGGCCGCCTGTCCTCGCCGATGCTGGAGGAGGCGACGGTCCAGGGCCTCAACGAGGCCGGCATCGACGTGGTGCGGATCGGGCGCGGGCCGACGCCCATGCTCTATTACGCGGTCAACACGGTGCCGGGCGTCGACGGCGGCATCATGATCACCGGCTCGCACAACCCGCCGAACTACAACGGCTTCAAGATGATGAAGGGCAAGAAGTCCTTCTTCGGCAAGGATATCCAGGCGTTGGGCCAGGTGGCGGCCAAGGGCGACTGGACGAGCGGCCAGGGCACGGCGCGGCAGATCTCGGTGTTCGACGAATATGTCGCGCGCATCGCCCAGGACTATGACGGCAAGAAGCCGCTCAAGGTCGTGTGGGACGCCGGCAACGGTGCGACAGGCGACGCCCTCGTCCAGCTCGTCAAGAAGCTGCCGGGCACGCATATCCTCCTGAACGAGGTGATCGACGGCACCTTCCCGGCCCATCATCCGGACCCGACCGAGCCGCACAATCTCATCCAGCTGCAGGAGAAGGTCGCGGCCGACAAGGCCGACCTCGGCATCGCGTTCGACGGCGACGGCGACCGCATCGGCGTCATCGACGCCAAGGGCCGCATCCTGTGGGGCGACCAGCTGATGATCATCCTGGCTGACGACGTGCTGAAGGCGAAGCCCGGCTCGACCATCATTGCCGACGTCAAGGCGAGCCAGGTGCTCTACGACGAGATCGCCCGCATGGGCGGTGCCCCCTTGATGTGGCGCACCGGCCATTCGCTCATCAAGAGCAAGATGGCCGAGACCGGGGCGCCGCTCGCCGGCGAGATGAGCGGCCATATCTTCTTCGCCGACCGCTACTACGGCTACGACGATGCGCTCTATGCCGCGGTCCGGCTCTTGGGCATCGTCGCCCGCTCGGACGAGACGATTACCCAGGTGCGCGACCGGCTACCGACCGTGCTCAACACGCCGGAACTGCGTTTCCCCTGCTCCGAGACGCGCAAGTTCCAGGTGATCGACGAGGTGAAGGCCCGGCTCGAAGCGGCCGGCGCCGACGTCTCGGCGATCGATGGCGTGCGCGTCAACACGGCGGACGGCTGGTGGCTGCTGCGCGCGTCCAATACCCAGGACGTGCTGGTCGCCCGCGCCGAGGCCAAGGACGAGGCGGGCCTCGCACGCCTCAAGGCGATCCTGGCCGAGCAGCTCAAAGCCAGCGACATCGCGCCGCCGGCTTTCTAAGCGGGCTTAGCCTCGAAAGCGGGGAGCATCATGCGAAGGCCTCTTCTGCTGATGCTCCCATTGCTGGCTGCCGCTAACGGGGCGCTCGCCGCCTCGTGCAAGGAGACGGCGGGCGCCGAGCAGGCCAAGGCCTATGTCGAGCAATGCCTCGAGGTCTCGCCCGCGACCCATCCGCCCTGCAACGCCCTGAACCCGTGCGAGCTCATCCAGGACGAGATCCGGCGCGGCTGCGCCATCCTGGTGAAATCCGGCGATGACGTGCCGCCCTTCTGCAAGTCCGAACTGCCGCCGGGCCAGAAGGACGAGGGGCAGGAGGAGCCGGAGTAGGGGCGATGCAAGAGCAGCGCTTCAAAGTGGTTAGTGGACCCTTCGAAGATCTTCGCGTCGTCATCATCGCGAGAAGCGATGGGCCCTGGCGTTACGAGCAAGAGCGCTATTTCCCTCCTGTTCCAGAGGATGGAGACCGAGGCGGCTGGCAGGCCTTTGGTGCCTCGGGTATCTTTCCAACCGCAGAAGCGGCTGAGCGCGATGCGCATCGTTCAGTGCCCTGGCTACGACCTCAGATCTCGGACTGAGATACGGTCGTGCCCCTGCACTGAAATCGACAGCGCTTGACTCCTTCATCGCTCCCAGCGCAGCATTTCGCCCGCAATGACCCATTCTTTCGCCCATCTGACCATCGTAACCAACCAGGCTTGGACCTGGTGGTGGCGTTCGTCCGTGGGCGATCCCGACGGCTGCTGACCGCGCGCGCGTAAGCACCGTCTCTGCGATTGAAGCCCACCAAGCCCGCTTGGTGGGCTTTTTCTTTGTCCAAACCTTGCCTGGAAGCCGCCCCATGATCTCGAAAATCCCGGTCCAGCTCGACCGCACTTCCATCCCATTCCTGCCGCCGCTCTCGGCGGCGCTCGCCCTCCGCCGGCTGCATGGCGCCGATGGTGTTTTCCTGATGGAGGCGCTGGCCGGGCCCGATCCGGCCGAGCGCCGGGCGTTCGTCGGATTCGGTCCGCTCCTGGCTCTCGAAATCCGCGACCGGGCCGTACGGTTCGGCGGATCGCCGGCGCTGGTCGCGGCGATCCGGGATGCGACCGCCGACCTGCTGTCCGAGGGCGAGGTTGCGGCCGATGGGCTCTGGGCGCTGTTGCGCCGGATTCGAGACAGCTTCGCGGTCGCAGGGCATTCCGATCCGGGGGCGGCCTACGGCTTCGGCTTCGTGGGCTATCTGGGCTACGACACGGTGCGGTTCGTCGAGGATCTGCCGATGCGCATCCCGCGCGGCGATGATCTGCCCGACATCGCGCTCATGCTCTGCCGCGGCGCGCTCTCGTTCGATCTCGCCCGCGGGACGGCCGAACTGGTGACGGCGCGCGGGCCGCATTGGGAGCCGGTCGATCTGGAGGAGCTGCTGGAACGGCTCGACGGCGCCCGGGCCGAGGGCGAGGAGGCTGCGATCCCCGCCGTGCCGGTGCCGCGCCGCGTCACGGACTCGATCGACCAGGCAAGCTACGAAGCCGGCGTCGCGACGGCGCTCGACCATATCGGGCTCGGCGACATCTATCAGGTCCAGCTGGGCCACGCCCTCACCATCGAGACCGAGGCGAGCCCGCTCTCGGTCTATCGCCGGCTGCGCGTGCGCAACCCGGCGCCCTACATGGTGCTGGCGCGCGTGGCCGGCACCGAGCTGGTCGGCGCCAGCCCGGAAGTGTTCCTGCGCATCGAGCGGCGACGGGCGACCATGCGGCCGCTCGCGGGCACGATCCGGCGCGGCGCCACGCCCGCGCTTGATGCGGCCCAGGCCGAGAAGCTCCGGACCGACCCGAAGGAGATCGCCGAGCATGTCATGCTGGTCGACCTCTGCCGCAACGACCTCGGCCGCATCGCGACACCGGAGAGCCTGGCTGTGCCGCAGCTCTTGGCGACCGAAGGGTACAGCCACGTGTTCCATCTCGTCTCGACGGTGACGGCCGATCTGGCGCTCGGCACGGACGAGTACGACGCGATCGCCGCGAGCTTCCCGGCCGGCACCATGAGCGGCGCGCCGAAAGTCCGCGCCATGGAGATCATCGAGGATCTGGAGACCAGCCGGCGCGGCCTCTATGCCGGCGCCTTCGGGCTCATCGATTTCGCGGGCTTCGTCGATACCGGCCTCGCGATCCGCACGGCGCTGCACGACGGGCGCCACTACACCATCCGCGCGTCGGCCGGGATCGTCGCGGATTCGAACCCCGCGGCCGAGTGGCGCGAGACGCTCGCCAAGCTCGGGGCCGGCTATTGGGCCATTACGAACGAGGAGCTCGTGCCATGAAGGCGCTGTTGATCGATGCCTACGACAGTTTCGTCTACATCATCCGGCAATATCTGCTGGAGGCCGGCCTGGACGTCCCGGTCGTGCGCAACGACCGGGTGACGGGCGACGAGATCGAGGCGATGCGGCCCGACCTGATCGTGCTGGGGCCTGGCCCGGGCCATCCCGCCGATGCCGGCTATGTCGGCATGCTCGACCGGTTCGCCGGCCGCCTGCCGATCCTGGGCGTCTGTCTCGGCCACCAGGCGATCGGGCTCGCGTTCGGCGGCAAGGTCGAGCGCGCGCGCCGGCTCATGCACGGCAAGACCAGCCCGATCGCCCATGACGGCGAGGGCTGCTTCAAGGACCAGGCCCAGCCTTTCTCGGCGACGCGCTACCATTCGCTCGTCGTGGCGGAAGACGGGCTGCCCGACTGCCTCGCGGTCTCGGCGCGCGCCGAGGACGACGGTCATATCATGGGGCTGCGTCACCGTTTCCTGCCGATCGAGTCCGTGCAGTTCCACCCGGAGAGCATCCGCACCGAGGCCGGCGCGCGGCTGTTCGGCAACTTCATCGACCGCGTCGCGGCCGGCGGTGCTGCTTGGTAGGGGAGGGGAGCGGCGGCGCGACCCTCACCCTCCCGCGTTCCGCGGATCCTCCCTCTCCCGCTTGCGGGAGTGGGCCGGGGTGAGGGTGTTCGCGTCGGAAAGCAAAAAGCCCGTCCGGGGCCGGACGGGCTTTTCTGGTTTCGCTCCTGTGTCGCTCAGTCCTTCGCGAGCTTGACGCTGCCCTTGCCGGGCGGGACGACGACGCAGAGGTGGCCCTTCTTGTGCAGCGCGCCGCAGGCCTCGCGGGCCTGATGCTCGCTGGAGAAGCCGTTCAACCGGGCGCGGAAGATCTTGTGCCGTTCGTGCCGGGTTGGGCCCAGGACCGAGGCTTCCTCGCCGTGCAGGCCCGCGAGCCGGATCGCGTGCATGGCCGCTTCCTCGGCCTGCGCATGGCTGCTGAATGCCCCGACCTGGACCGCCCAGCGCTCGGTCGATACGGCGGTCACGATGCCACCCGATCGGGCGTTATGCCCGCGCAGCACCCGGGTCGTGGCGGGCGCCGGCGTCGCGGCCTCGGCCTTGCCGATCGGCGAGAGCGCCGCCAGCATCGTGCCGGCACCGGCGAACACGCGCCGTGCCGACTTGGCGCTCTGGCCGCCAGCCTCGGCGACCAGCACCGGATCGGTCGGGCGATGGGCGAAGCCATTGTCGAGCAGGGTCTGCATCAGGTGGTCGCGGATGCCGCCGCTGGTCGAGCCCATGACGACACCGTAGAGCCGATGGCCGTCGCGCTCCGCCGAGGAGGCAAGGTTGAAGCCCGAGGCAGAGGTGAAGCCGGTCTTCAAGCCGTCCATGCCGGCGTAGCGGTACATCAGGCGGTTGTGCCCGCGGATCACGCGGCCCCGGAACAGGAACTCGCGGGTCGAGAAGAAGCGGTAATACTGCGGGAAGTCGTCGTGCAGATGCTGGGCGAGCTTGACCAGGTCGCGCGCGGTCGTGACCTGCTCGTCGTCCGGCAGGCCCGAGGCATTGCGGAAGGTCGTGTTGGTCATGCCCAGCTGATGGGCCTTGTCGGTCATCATGCGCGCGAAGGCCGTTTCGCTGCCGCCGGCCAGATATTCGCCGGCAATGGCCGCGCAGTCGTTGGCCGACAGCACGATCATGCCGAGCACGCATTCCTTGACCGTGACCTCATCGCCGGCCGGCACGCCCAGATGGGTTGGCATCTTGGCAGCGGCGAACTCCGAGACCGGCATGCGCGTGTCGAACGTGAGCTTGCCACGCTGCAGCGCCTCGAAGGTCATGTAGAGGGTCATCATCTTGGTGAGCGACGCCGGATGGTTCAGCTCATCCGCGTTGACCTCGTTCAATACCTCGCCGGTTGTGCCGTCGACGACCATCGAGGCATAGCCAGCCCACGCAGAAGTAGAGCCGCCAGCGAGACAGGTCATGCCCAACAGAACGGCTGCAACGGCCAAGCCCCCCTGCCGTCGCGACCGCCGAATTGAATGGATGCCCAACTCGGCCTCCCCCGAACAATAAAATCCACCGTACCGGTACCGCTAAGAGGTTAAAAAATTACTGAATCGCTGTCCATTGCCTTTCGACACGTCAGTCGAAATTAGCTGTGGAAATCTTCGGCGTTGCGGCTTGTCGCCCGCTCGTCCGGTTCAACTGGAATAAAGCGGGAACGAGTCCGGGCGCGGTGTCGGCGCACCACTGAAGGTTCCGCCGCGAACACAGACTCTGTTCTCGCGTGCAGACGCGACAGCACCGAATCGGCTCGGGCGATACCGGCCGACGATTGAGTCATTTCAAGAGATTAGCGCAGCAGCTTGTCGATCCACGGGCCGTCCGGCAGCTGGCCGGTCAGCTGGGTGATGTGGGTGTTCCACCACAGGCGCTGCTCCAACAGGTCGTCGTAGTCGAGCTCGACCGTGCGGATCGCGCCGTCTGCCGTGGATAGGGTCGCAAGATCGATGGGGTAGCCGACGTCGGCGGCGCTGACGCGCGTCGAGTCGAACGACAGATACGCGATCTTGAGCGCCGCCTGCATCGGCGTGTCGTAGCTGAGCGCCCGGTCGAGGATCGGCTTGCCATAGGCGGTGGCACCCACGGAGAGATAGGGCGTGCGCTCGTCGCAGGCGATCCAGTTGCCTTCCGGATATATCAGATAGAGGCCCGGCTCGGCGTCGTCGGCGAGCATGCCGCCCATGATGCAGTGCAGATTGAGCGGCAGGGCCGCCGCCTCGAGCGCCTCCTGGTCCTCGCGCTTCACCTCGCGCAGTGCCGCGCAGAAGCCGGCGACCGCGTCGAGCACTCGGCGGAATGGCTTGGCATCGGCCGCGCGCATGTCGCGCTCGAGATAGGCCAGGGTCTTGTCGCGCACCGAGCGCAGGCCCGAGGTCATGACCATGAACTGGCCGCCGTCGGCGCCATGCAGGGTCAGCTTGCGGGCGCGCGACACCTGGTTGCCCGACGTCACCCGCCCATCGGACAGGGCGATCAGCCCGTCCCGCACCTTGATCCCGACGCAATAGGTCACAACCGCTTCTTTCCGCTCGTTCCTCGGATGGGCCGGCTGATCCCGGCCCGCGAGGAGGATGCCCCAGCGTACCGCCCGTCATCAAGCGCTGGCCGTCATCAAGCGACAGCCTCGGTTAAGGCGGCGTAACCGATGGTGTCGAGACCTGTTCAACAACGATTGATGTTGCAGTGCACAAAAAATCATTGACTCTGGCATCGGACAGGCATATTTGAAACTTGTGTTGCGATGCAGCAATCTCCGGGAGCGAGAAATCAAGCTCGCCCCGGTTGCCGCGCCAGGAGGGACCCTGAGATGACCGATACCGATCCGAAGGCAGGCAAGCCCGTCGCTCAGAAGCCGGCGGCCGCTGCCAAGGCGCCCGCGAAGGCGGCTGCCTCGAAGACCCCCGTCGCCAAGACCGCTCCCGCGAAGGTTGCGCCCACGACGGCGCCCGCCGCTGCGACCGCGAAGCCGACGCCCGTCGAGGCGAAGCCCGTCGTTGCGCCGACACCGGCCGTCGCGCCGACGCCAGCCGCCGCCAAGGCGCCCGAAGCTGCCCCAAAGGCGGCTGTCGAGACGCCGGTTCCGGCGACGTCCCAGCCCGAGGCCACCAAGCCCGCGCCCGTCAAGGTCGAGCCGGTTGCTCCCGCCCCCGTTTCCGTGACGCCCGTCCCCGCGGTCGTCAAGATCGAAAATTCGCCGGCACCAAAGGCGCCGGCCGCCGAGGCGGTCCCCGCCGCGGCCAAGCCCGTTTCGAAGCCGGTCGTCGAGGCGCCGGTTTCGTCTTCCATTCCCCCAACGGCCTCGAAGACCCCCTCTTTCCCCCTATTCATGGTGCCCCCTATGTCGACCCAGACTTTCAAAGGCTACGAAGACTTCGCCGCGTTCGGTAAGGCCAACTTGGACGCGTTCGTCCAGGCCAACACCCTGTTCGCCAAGGGTATCGAGGAGCTGTCGAAGGAAGTCGTCAGCCTCACCCAGTCGTCGCTCGAGAGCAGCGCTGCCGCCACCAAGGCGATCTTCGCGGCCAAGACCCTCAAGGACGTCGTCGAGCTGCAGGCCGACTTCGCCAAGACCTCGTTCGAGAAGCTGGTCGCCAATTCGACCAAGCTCGGCGAGCTGACCGTCAAGCTCGCGACGGACTCGGCCGCCCCGCTCGGCGCCCGCGTGACCGCCGCTGCCGAGAAGGCGCTGAAGCCGGCCGCCTAAGGCCGTCCTTCGGACCTGTCCTCGGGCTTCTCGGCTCGGGCTTATCGACCGCCGCCTGTTCCTCCCCTATGGCGGCGGCCGACCCAACGGCCTTCCGGCTTTTTGCCGGAAGGCCGTTTTCATTTCGGTAGGGTTTGCCATGCAAGATACGCCCAAGGGTCTTGGGTCGGCGCGTCATCATCCCATATAGTTTCTCCCGAGGGCCTGTTCCCCGTAGACCAGTTGGACCAACCGAGCGTGCCTGCCCCGAGCCTGCGATGAGCGACATCGAGAAACGCGACGACGACCATTCGACCGGGGTGGTCGTCAAGACGAAGCCCAAGACCCGCAAGCCTTCGCTCTACAAGGTCTTGATGCTCAACGACGACTACACGCCCATGGAGTTCGTCGTGCATGTGCTCGAGCGGTTCTTCTCCAAGAACCGGGAAGAGGCGACGCAGATCATGATGCATGTCCACCGGCGCGGCGTCGGCATCTGCGGCGTTTTCACCTATGAAGTTGCCGAGACGAAAGTGACGCAGGTCATGGATTTCGCTCGGCAGCACCAGCATCCTTTGCAGTGCACTCTGGAGAAGGAATAGCGTCTCATGCTGTCGCGGAATCTTGAGAAGACGCTGCATCGGGCGCTCGCATTTGCCAACGAGCGGCGCCACGAATACGCGACGCTCGAACATCTGCTGCTCTCGCTGACCGAGGACCAGGATGCGGTCGCCGTGCTGCGCGCCTGCACGGTCGATGTCGACAAGCTGCGCCGCGATCTGGCCGGCTATGTCGACAACGAGTTGGCGAGCCTGGTCTCGCCCCATGTCGAGGATGCGAAGCCGACCGCGAGCTTTCAGCGCGTGTTGCAGCGGGCGGCGATCCATGTGCAGTCGTCCGGCCGCGAGGAAGTGACCGGCGCCAACGTGCTGGTCGCCATGTTCGCCGAGCGGGAGAGCCATGCCGTCTATTTCCTGCAGGAGCAGGAGATGACGCGCTTCGATGCGGTCAACTACATCTCCCACGGCATCGCCAAGGCGCCGGGCCGGTCCGAGACGCGCCGCGTCCAGGGGGCGGAAGAGGAGCGGGTCGAGAACGGCGACAAGGCGAACACGAAGCGCGGCCATGACGCGCTCGACGCCTATACCGTCAATCTCAACAAGAAGGCCAAGTCCGGCCGGATCGACCCGCTGATCGGCCGCGAGGCCGAGGTCGACCGGACGATCCAGATCCTGTGCCGGCGCTCCAAGAACAACCCGCTCTATGTCGGCGACCCCGGCGTCGGCAAGACCGCGATCGCCGAGGGCCTGGCGCGCCGCATCGTCCAGGGCGAAGTGCCGGAGGTGCTGCAGAGCGCGGTCATCTATTCGCTCGACATGGGCTCGTTGCTCGCCGGCACGCGCTATCGCGGCGATTTCGAGGAGCGCCTGAAGGCCGTGCTCTCGGAACTCGAGGCACAGCCGCACGCGGTGCTGTTCATCGACGAGATCCACACCGTGATCGGCGCCGGCGCCACCTCGGGCGGCGCCATGGATGCGTCCAACCTGCTGAAGCCGGCGCTCGCCAGCGGCACGATCCGCTGCATCGGCTCGACGACCTACAAGGAGTACCGCTCGTACTTCGAGAAGGACCGGGCGCTTGTCCGCCGCTTCCAGAAGATCGACGTCAACGAGCCGTCGGTCGAGGATTCGGTGAAGATCCTGCGCGGCTTGAAGCCGTACTACGAGAAGTACCACAAGGTCCGCTACACGGCCGGCGCCATCCGCGCTGCGGTCGAGCTGTCTTCGCGCTACATCAACGACCGCAAGCTGCCGGACAAGGCGATCGACGTGATCGACGAGGTGGGCGCGGCGCAGATGCTGCTGCCCGAGAGCCGGCGGCGCAAGACGATCACCGACAAGGAGATCGAGGCGGTGATCGCGACCATGGCGCGCATCCCGGCCAAGAGCGTGTCGCGCGACGACAAGGAAGTGCTGAAGAACCTCGAGCGCGACCTGAAGACCATGGTGTTCGGCCAGGACAGTGCCATCGACGCGCTGACCTCGGCGATCAAGCTCGCCCGCGCCGGCTTGCGCGACCAGGAGAAGCCGATCGGCTCCTACCTGTTCTCAGGCCCCACGGGCGTCGGCAAGACCGAGGTGGCACGCCAGCTCGCCCGCACCCTCGGCATTGAGCTGAAGCGCTTCGACATGTCCGAATACATGGAGCGGCACACGATCTCGCGGCTTATCGGCGCGCCGCCGGGCTACGTCGGCTTCGACCAGGGCGGCTTGCTCACCGACGCGGTCGACCAGCATCCGCACTGCGTGCTGCTGCTGGACGAGATCGAGAAGGCCCATCCGGACCTCTACAACATCCTGTTGCAGGTCATGGACTACGGCAAGCTCACCGACCACAACGGCAAGAACGTCGACTTCCGCAACGTCATCCTGATCATGACGACGAACGCGGGCGCGACCGAACTCTCGAAGCCGGCGATCGGCTTTGGCAGCACGGTGCGCACGGGCGACGACCAGGAGGCGATCAACCGGCTGTTCACGCCTGAGTTCCGCAACCGCTTGGACAGCATCATCTCGTTCTCGCCGCTCTCGCGCGACACGATCCATCGGGTCGTCGACAAGTTCGTGCTCCAGCTCGAGGTGCAGCTGGCCGACCGCGGCGTCACCATCGAGCTCGACGGGGCGGCGCGCGACTGGCTGGCCGAAAAGGGCTACGACCCGCTCTATGGCGCCCGGCCGCTCGCCCGGGTCATCCAGGAGAACATCAAGAAGCCGCTCGCCGAGGAGCTGCTGTTCGGCAAGCTTGCCAAGGGCGGCGTGGTCACGGTCACGGTCAAGGACGAGAAGCTCGCCTTCCGGTTCTCGGCCGCGGCACCCACGCCGGAGAAGCCCGACGACGGCGAGCCGGTGGAGAAGGAGCCGGCCTACGTCGAATAGGCGGCGATCGTCCCGATTACTCGAAAACGCCGGTCCCGTGGGCCGGCGTTTCTCGTTTGGCGAACCGTCACGGGTTCCGTGCTAGTTTCTTCAGCGATTCCAGAATGATGCCGTGGGACGAATGCCGGAGAGCCTGATGACCGCCGAAACAAGCCCGACCGCCGAAACGCGCCCGACCGCCCGGATCTTCCTATGGGCGGCCTCGAGCTGCGTCGTGCTGGTGCTGCTCGCGATCGGGTTCGTCGACCGGCCGCTCTCGACATGGTCGCACGACCATCTGCACGGGCAGCAGGGCTTCATCTGGCTCACCTGGATCGTCGACCCGATCCCGCCGCTCGCCGTCCTGGGCCTGATCGGCGCCGGCGTCGCCGCGGTCGCCGGCTGGCGGCCGGGCTCGGGCGGGCGAGTGCTGCTGGCGCTCTGCCTCGCCACGGTCGCGGCCCTCGTCATCAAGGACGAGCTCAAGATTCTGTTCGGCCGGACCTGGCCCGAGACCTGGACCAACAACAACCCGTCCTGGATCAAGGACGGTGTGTTCGGCTTCGAGCCGCTGCACGGCGGCGCCGGCTGGTTCTCATTCCCGTCCGGCCACACGACGCTCGTGACGGCGCCGATGATGGTGCTGTGGCTCTGCTTGCCGCGGCTGCGCGCGCTCTGGGCGGCTTTGATCGCGCTCGTCGTGATTGGGTTGCTCGGCGCCGACTATCATTGGCTGAGCGACACGATCGCCGGCTTCTACCTCGGCACCGCCGTCGCTGTCGGCATGGTGGCGCTGCTCAAGGCGGCACCGTGAGCGAAATCCAGATCCGGCCGCTCACCAAGACCGACGCGGGGGCGTTCCGCGCGCTTCGCCTCGAAGGCCTGAGCCAAGCGCCGGACGCGTTCAGCGCCGCCTACGAGGACGAGGTTCGGCGCAGCGACGAGCAATTCGCCGCCCGCATTCCCGACGCCTCGTCCTCCGTGATCTTCGGCGCCTTTCGGGATGGCAGGCTCGTCGCCATGACCGGTCTCATGGTGCCGGCGGGCCTGAAGGAGCGGCACAAGGGCCTCGTCTGGGGCGTCTATGTCGGCGTCGCGGCACGCGGCCTGGGGCTCGCCCGCCGGTTGCTCGATCGGGTCATGACCCATGCCCGCACGGTCGACGGGCTCGAAATCCTGCAGCTCGGCGTCGGCGTCCATAACGAGCCGGCCAAGGCCGTCTACGCCGCCGCCGGCTTCGAGGTCTACGGCGTCGAACGTAAAGCGCTGAAGCTCACGGATGGGCGCTACGTGGACGAGGAGCTGCGGGTGCTGGAGCTCCGCAGCGGCTGACCTCTCATCGGTCTGCGCCGGTTTTCTCCATCCAAAAGGGCGGCAGCCGCGGCTCCCATGTGTAGGGCTCGTATCGCTCGAGGATCGCCTCGCGTTCGGCCATGCTGGTCGCCTTCAAGGACTTGCGCAAAGCCTGCTTCAGCGCGTCGCCGCCCTCGACATCACCGGTGTCGTAATAGTGGCGCTTGATCTCGCTGACGATTTCCAGCACGTCGCCGGGCTTGGCGTTCGCGATCCATTCGAGCAGGCCCTCCAGCTCGGTGTCCCGCTCGCCCGGCGGCAGGCTCGCCCAGGGCTCGCCGTCGCGAACTGCCCGCTCGAGCTCTTCCAACTGCCCAGCAGGGATGCGGACGCAGGCGTGGAGCGTAACGCCCGGCCGTTCCATCACAGGCTTGCGCTGACGGGATGGCCTCAAGGAAGCCCCGGAGTAGCTTCGGATGAGCCTGCTGATCGCGATGATGCAGAGTTGGACGAAAAGCCATGTCTTTTCTGGCACTCGTTTCCTCCATCCGAGGTGGTTGGAGCGCTGACGGGTGTACTTTCTCTCGGCCGCCTTTCATGGGAAGGATGCTGAGCTTGATAGTGTTAAGTGCGAGGCGGATATGGGAAAGAAGCGGAAAATACTTGACTTGGTTATGATCAGGTCTTGTTTGTTTCCGCTGCTTGGATGAGCTCGACCATCCGGTCACAAACAGCGTCGAGATCGGCGCCAGGTGGCAGGAAGATCGTGTTCTCTGTATCGGGAACCCATCCGCCGCGGCTCGAATACCTGCGCAGGGGAATAATTTTGTATGAGCCGCCCTGGTCGGTGATGCTCCAAGTCGCCGTTACGCCGCGATCGAACGCCGACCAAGTCTTAACGCCAGCAAGCAGCGGTAGCACTACCGGCTCAGGCGTTCTCGGAGGCCGTGGTGCGGAGGGTGGCGGATTGCCGGCGAGGATTTTTTCTCTCATTGCCTGGCGCAGATTTTCGACTTCTGTAGCCGGTATCACGGCGATCGGCTCGACCAATTCATATAAGGAGGATCCGGGCGCGTTCGCCAAAGTGGGAAGATAGACGGTCCCTTTTCTGAGATAACAGGTGTTACGCATGAAACTCTCCTAGTGCTCGATTTCGGTAAAATCGATACCGAGCTTTTGCGCGCGGGATTTTGCGGCGGCGATCGCGGCTCTTTGCGCCGCTGAACCGCTGCCGCTCGGGATGACGAGCGCTAGTTCACGACGGACAGTACTATCGGGCCAGACTTCCTTTTGACCCCACTTTGTACCCTTGAAATTGGCTAATCGATCAACGTATCGGTTAAGTTGCCTGAGTAATCGCAATTCGCTTTGATAGGTGGCAGCATTTAGATCGATTGACTTGATGCTCGTGATTCGTCTGACGAGTTGCTTATCTATAACCGGAAAACCATGCGGCAGGTTGGCGCCATAGGTTTCGTGGATCACATCCCCGCGCGCTACCGGTGGCAGGCGCCAGTCCTCCGATGGCGGCACAGGGTCTGGAATTCTGAGCGTCGGCGGTTGCGGCGCCGAATGTAAGGCTGCCGAAACAAGCAACTGTCCAAGCAGTGCGGCTTGGGCTGGATCCTCCCGCGTATAGGGCTCGAACCGTTTGAGGATGTCGGCGCGGTCGGCGAGGCTTGTCGCCTCCAGCGCATCGCTTAGCGCGAGATTGAGCGCATTGCCGCCGGCTGTATCGCCGTAATCGTAGTAGAGACGCTTGATCTCGCCGCGAATGACCGGCGCCTCTTCCGGCTTGGCGTTCGCGACCCACTCCAGCAGATCGCCCAGCTCATCGATCCGTTCGCCCGGTGGAAGGCTGACCCATGGCTCCGCGTCCAGGGCGGCCTGCAGCGCTTCGGCATGCGATGGGTCGCCGTGAAGTCCATCTTCCTCCGGCCCGGCGCTGACGAGACGCAGCGGCGAGCGACTCAGCTTCGGCGGCAGGCCGTGCAGAGAACGGGCCGGGACGGCATCATTACCATTCGCGACCCAACGCCCTCTTTCGTCGCGCGGTTCGTCCGGATCGAACTTGGCGAGCTTGTCCTCGGCCCTCGCCAGCCGGGCGGCGCCGGTCCAATCGAGCTCGGGCAAGTCGAGCAGCAAGGCCTGGATCATCGCCCGTGCCGGCTGCGCCTCGTTGAGCGCCTGGGCGACGGCGTCCAGGCCTTTCGCGACCCGGTCGGCATCGACCGTGGCGCCATAGGCGCGCTCCAGCAGCCAGCGGATTTCGAGATCGTCGCGCGGCACGAAGCCTCGGGAGGCCCGGCGCAGCAGCGGAACGCCGGCCAATGTCAGGCCGTCGGCCGTGCAATCGAGTCCGAAGCCCTTGGCAAGCCTGAAACGTCGAAGTGCAACCGCGTGCATCCCCTCTCTCCATCACTACCATGGGAGGAGAGAATGTTCGCTCTTTGTTCCTTATGCAAGCTATGATTCAGAGATTCTTGTGAGGCCGGCCCTCACTAGCCCTGGCCGCTGCCGTTAATGGCGGCCTGCAGCTGCTGTCCGTCGCTCGCCGCATTTGCGCAGTACACATGCTGTTCGGCTGCCAGTCCTTGTCCGGCGCTCAGCCATGAGACAACCAGCGTGCCGCCGTAGAATGCCGCTTTCTTCCGCATGAGCGTTGTCCTGGAGTAAGTGCGCGTGCGCAAGCACGCCGGCTCCGGGTTTAATGTCTCCGGGGTGAGTCAACGCAGAGAAGCGGAAGTTGTCCCTACGAAATCGTACGCGGGGCGGTTCTATTCCTCGCAGCCCGCCGGAACGGCGACAGTTCCGCCATCTCCGCGCGCAGGTCGGCCGATCCCATCTGCAGGATCGTGCCGGTCCAGCTATCGCTTTGGTAGATTTGCAATTTTGGACATCACTACCTAGGATAGATCCGTCTGTGGCGCTATGTAGAGGTGATAATCATGCCGCTTGCTAAAGTTTACGTGCCTCAAGGTGTCTTGAGTGCAGGACAGCGGAACCAAATAATTGCCGGAATATCCGAGGTGATAAACTCGGTGGAAGGGCGCCCGGACGCCAGCCATAAGTACACATACGTGATCATAAATGAGATTCCGCCCTCGGGCTGGGGTGTCGGCGGCAAGCCATATGCGCCAGGCAGGTAGGAAAAAGGCAGCGATATCGTCATCAGCATGGCGGAATGCCGGCATTCATATTGATCTTATACTTTCGCTGATCCGAACGAGGAGGAAGGGATAATGGAGGAAGTCGAGGGTTTCCCGATAACGGGGGCTACTGGCAATGAGGGGTTCAACCCAAGCCGACGCGCCGTCTTGCGAACGGTAACGGCCGCGGCGGTCGCAACGACGATCATGCCCGGGGTACAGGCAGCTGACGCGGCTCCGGCGGATGGCTTCGGCGCCCCTCTCGTCGAGCTGCACGTTCCGGTAGGCATCCTGTCCGCCGAGCAGAAGAGTGCCATGATCAAGGGCGTCTCGGATGTCCTGGTCAAGGCGATGGATCTGCAGCCCGAGCAGATGCGGTTCCTTTGGGTGCAGATTATCGAGGTCTCGTCAGGTGGTTGGGGCGTCGGGGGCCAAGTTTTCATCCCGAAGAGCCAGCTATCTGCCGACGGCCAACACAAGGGCTGACACTTCGGGTGCGATTCTACCCCTCGCAGCCCTGCCGGAACGGCGACAGTTCGGCCAGTTCCGCCATCTCCGCGCGCACGGCCGGGCGTTCGCGGTCGAGGAAATGGGCGATGGCCTGGCGGAAGCCCGGATCGCGAATCCAATGCGCGCTGTAGGTCTCGGCCGGCAGATAGCCGCGCTGGATCTTGTGGGTGCCTTGCGCGCCGGCCTCGACGCGTGCCAGGCCATGTTCGATCGCGAAATCGATGGCGCGGTAGTAGCACGCTTCGAAATGCAGGAACGGATAGTCGCCGTCCGCGCCCCAATTGCGGCCATAGAGCGTGTCCGTGCCGCGCAGGTTAAGCGCACCGGCGATGGTGCGGCCGTCATGCTCCGCCACGACCAGCACGATCTTCTCGCCCAACCGTGACGGCAGCAGCTCGAAGAACTCGCGCGTCAGGTACGCCCCACCCCATTTGCGGTCGACCGTCGAGAGATAGAAGCGGTGGAACGCGTCCCAATGGCGCGGCGTGATCTCGGCTCCGACCAGCGTCCTCAAGCCGATGCCGCCCGCGAGCGCAGCCTGGCGCTCCTTGCGGATCGACTTGCGCTTGCGGGAACTGAGGCGGCCCAAGAAATCCTCGAAGCTCGCGTAGCCCTCGTTCATCCAGTGGAACTGCTGCCCGACGCGCTGCAGGAAGCCGGCGTCGCCAAGGCGCTGCCAGTCGGCTTCCTTGGGAAAGGTCACGTGCAGCGAGGAGACCTTGTGCCGTTTCGCGACCTCGACCAGCCCGTCGATCAGCAGGTCGGCGGCGCCCGCCGGTGCGTCGGGCCGGACGAGCAGGCGCGGCCCCGGCACCGGCGTGAACGGCACGGCCGCCTGCAGCTTCGGGTAATACTCGCCGCCGGCCCGCTCGTAGGCGTCGGCCCAGCTCTGGTCGAAGACATACTCGCCCCAGGAATGGGACTTGAGATAGAGCGGCACCGCGCCGACGAGGCGGCCGACCGCATCCTCCAGCAGCAGGTGCTGCGGCAGCCAGCCGGTGCGCGCCGAGGCGGAGCGAGACTCCTCGAGGGCGGAGAGGAAGCCGTGCGAAACGAACGGATTGTCGGCGCCGGCACAGGCGTCCCACGCCGCGGCGTCGATGCCGCCAAGCTTGTCCACCACGCGGAGCGTGAAACGGTCCCCGCCATCCATTCGCTGCTGACCGATCCTGTTGTAGTGCCGAAGGGTCAAGATGGGGCGCCGCGGGGGCCGGGCCAAGCCCCCGCGGCGTGTTGCTCATTCGTTGGTCGTTCAGGCCTTGAGTTCGAACACCGCGTCGACCTCGACCGCCAGGTTGAACGGCAGCACATTGACGCCGACTGCGGCGCGGGCGTGCTTGCCGCGGTCGCCGAACACGTCGACCATCAGGTTCGAGCAGCCGTTCACGACCTTGGGCTGGTCGGAGAAGTCCGAGGCCGAATTGACGAAGCCGCCGAGGCGCACGCAGCGCGCGACCCGGTCGAGATCGCCGCCGGCCGCGTCCTTGAGCCAGGTGATGAGGTTGAGCCCGCAGATACGCGCGGCGTCGATCGCGTCTTCCACGCTCACCTCGGCGCCGACCTTGCCCGGATAGCGTCGCTCGCCGTTCCAGATGCAGAGCTGGCCGGAGAGGAACACCAGGTTGCCGGTGATGACATAGGGCACGTAATTCGCGGCAGGGGCGCTGGCATTCGGCAGCGTGATGCCCAATTCCTTCAGGCGCTGTTCGATGGTCTGCGACATGACGTCTCCTTCAGGCGTTCGCTTTTCCGATGCGACGCCCTGGGCCAATGCCATGCCTTGGGATTGTCCAAATCGCATCGGAAGCTGTTTCTAGGCCCGCGCGGGCGAGGCACCATAGCCGGAAGACCACTCCGGACCAATGGGGCCGCACCGCTTGTCAGACTCTCGCAAGGAATTCCTGCCCGATGCGTTCCGTTTTTGCCTGCCTGCTCCTGCTTGCGACGCTTTTGAGCGCGCCCTTCGCCGAGGCGCAGAACCTCCTGGGCGACACCCGCGCGCCCTACAGCGCCGACCGCACGGTCGTGACCGGCGGCAAATCCTATGTCGGCCGCGTCTATGCCGAGCCGGGCCGGCAGCGGCACGAGCAGGACCTGAACGGCCTGCCGCTGGTGGCGATCCTGCGCGCCGACCGGAAGGTCGCCTGGCTCGAGCTGGCGCCGCTCCATGTCTTCACCGATTTCCCCTTTCCCGCCGCGATTACCGACTATGCCGATGACCGCCAGCTGGGCCCGGCGCTCGGCACCGAGACGGTCGGCGGCGAGGCGACGAAGAAATACCGCATCGAACGCCAGGGCACGGACGGCTCCCAGGTCTACGGCTATGCCTGGATCACGGACGACGGCATCGTCATGAAGCTCGACGGCGCCTTCGTCGAGCCGAGCGGCCGCGAGACGCGCGCCAGCTATGAGCTCAGCCACGTCAAGCGCGGGCCGCAGCCGCCAGCACTCTTCGACCTGCCGGCGGGCATGAGCCGCCTGCCGCCCGAGGCGTTGGCACCGCTCATGGGCATCAAGCTGAAGCCGCCAGCGCGTGGATAACGGCCCCCGCGGCTAGGAGACAGCGAGGCCGGCGAGCGCCTGGCGCATGGCCGCGACCGGCCCGGCCCAGGCGCCGCGCTCGGTCTGGCGGAAGAGCCGCGCCGTGCCGTACCATGGGCTGTCGGGCCGCCCCATCAGCCAGCGCCAGTCGGGCGCATGGGGCAGGGCGATCCAGACCGGCCGGCCGAGCGCCCCCGCCAGATGGGCGACCGACGTGTCGACCGCGATGGTGAGGTCGAGCGCCATCACCGCGGCGGCGGTCTCGCCGAAGTCGGTCAAGTCGGGTGCCAGATCGGCAATGCCGGGGAGGGCGGCGAGATCGTCCGCGCCCGGCTCCTTCTGCAGGCTGAACCAGCGCACGCCGGGGGCGGCCATGAGCGGCGCCAGGGCAGCTGCCGGCAGCGAGCGGTTGCGGTCGTTGCGGTGGAGGCGATGGCCCTGCCAGACCAGGCCGACCTTGAAGCCGGGTCCGAGCTTGTCGGCCCAGGCCGCGACGCGCGCCGGATCGGCCGTGAGATAGGGAGCGGGCGGGATCGTCGCGCCCGTCACCTTCAGGGCGGCGCCGAGGCTCATGAGGGCGATCTGGGCGTCATAGGGCGGCAGCGGCCCGTCGCGCGGCACGACCTCGTCGATACCGGCGATGTCCCGCATCAGGCTGACAAGCGGCGGCTGGCAGGCGAGCACGATGCGGCCGACGCCTTGCGCGCGGACCAGGGCGGCGAAGCGGGCGAACTGGATCGTGTCGCCCAGCCCCTGCTCGCCGTGGATCAGCAAGGTGCCGTCGAGCGGCCCGCCGCTCCAGGCCGGCCCGGCGATGTCGGGGCCGGTGGCGGCCCCGGCAGCGAAGCGCGCCTCGAAGCCTTGCCAGCCGCGCAGCCAGTCGCCGAGCAGCAGCCGGCAGACGCCCAGGTTCCATTGGATGGTCGGGTCCTGCGGCGCCAGTGTCTCGGCCTGTCGATACCAGCGCAGCGCCTCGGCCGGCCGGCCTAGATCCTTGAGCGCGCGGCCGAGGTTGAATGTCGCCGCCGCATGATTCGGCTCCGTCGTCAGCACGGCTTCGTAGAGCGCCATGGCCTCGTTGAGCCGCCCTTGCTCGAGCCGGAGGTTGCCGAGATTGAGTCGTGCCGCCGTGTCCTTCGGCGCCAGGCGATGCGCCGTCTCCAGCACCTTCGCTGCCTCGTCCGGCCGCTGGATCTGCAGGAGCAGGGCGCCGCGGTTGATCCAAGCTTCGGCGAGGCTGGGCTTGAGCGCCGTCGCCCGTTCGTAGAGCGAAAGCGCCTCGGCGAACTGCCCTTGCTGCTGGCGGATGATGCCGAGATTGACATGGGCGCCGGCATGGCTGGGCTCGCGCGCGATCAGCGCCTCGAAGCAGGCGGCGGCGCCATCGGCATTGCCGCCGAGCCGCAGGGCCTCGCCCAGGTCGTTCAGGTAGGCCGGCACGGTCGGATCGGCTTCGACCGCAGCCTGGAGCAGATTGATTGCGGCGGCGCCCTGGCCGACCTGCAGGGCGATCACGCCCAGGAGATGCAGGCTCGGCGCATGGTCCGGCGCTTCGGCCAGGATCTGCTGATAGAGCGCGCCGGCCTCAGGCAGCCGGCCGGCGTCGAGATGGCGGCGAGCGGCCTGGAACAGTTTGTCGATTTGGGACACGGGGGCGCTGCTCAAAGCTTCTGCATGATCCAGTCACTGGCCGCGTCGAGCCCCGGCACCAGGCATTCGGCGCCGACCGAGCGGGCGAAGCTCTCGATCGCCGCCTGGACCATGGGCGTCGCCCCTTCGCCCAGCAGCACGCCGCCGCTCTTGAGCCGCGGCCAAGCCCCCTCGCACAGCCGCACCAGCTCGCCTGCATCGGTGACCGGACCAATGCGCACCAGATCGACCATGGTGCCGTGCCGGGCGAGCCAGTCCGGTGCCGAGCCCGCGTCGGGCGGCAGGGCGCGGGCAGCGGCACCGAGACCGGTCGCAGCGAGATTGAGCGCCGCCGTCATGTGCGAGACCAGGTTCCAGCCGGCGTCGCTGGCGAGCAGATGGGCCGCCTCGCCGGCCGCGGCCAATGCGTCGGCGAGCGCCACCGCGGTCGCCCCGTCGGCCCCGGCGGCCAGCACCAGAAGGTCGCGCGGCTTGAGGCGCGTGACCAGCTCCCGGATCAGGAGCGACGGTTCCGAGGGCGGCACGCTCCTGGCCGGCGGTGCCGGGGCGGGGCCGAGCTCGGTCATCGCCTCGGCCAGGGCGAGGCCGGCGCGCGCACGCTCCGACGGCAAGGTCACGCCGGCGGCGCGCATCATGTGCAGGCGCGCCGGATGCATCGGGTCGTCCGGCCGGATGACGTAAAAGCTGGTGGCGCGCCCGGTCGGCTGACCGCGGAAATGCTCTTTGAGTGCCTTGAACACGAGCCGGTCCTCGCCGGAGCCGTCGTCGAACGCGGCGAGCGACCAGAGCGGCGGCAGGTCGTGGCAGGCGAGCTTGTCGATCATCAGGCTCGACGGGTCGACGAAGCCGCCGAACTTGTCCTTGAACAGGCCGGCGTCGGGGCCGACCGATTCCCACTGGTCGACGCAGATCGGCTCGCCGGTCGCCGTCTCGACGAAATATCGCGCCGAATAGGCCCAGTCGGCGCCCTCGATCGCGGCCGCAAGGCTCGAAAGATGGCCGGGCGCCCACCAATTGTCGTCGTCGAGATAGGCGATGTGCCGGCTGTTCGCGAGATATGTGAGCACGGTGCGCAAGCTGCCGCTGAACCGGTTGGGATAAAGCCCGCCGTGGCGCACCGAGGTCGAATAGCCCGGGTCCAGCACTGCCAACTGCATCGTCGCCGGGCATTCGCGGCCCAGCGCCTCGATGAGCGCCGGGTCGCCCTCGGGCGTGTCGATGCCGACCAGGATCTGGACGCGGCCCGCGAAATCCTGGGCGAAGACCGAGCGGACGGCGCGGGCGAGCGCCGGGCGCAGCACGGTCGGGATGATCACAGCCACGTCGAACGGCGGCTGGGACGATGCGCGGCTTTTGTCGATCTGGCTGAACAAGGGGATGCTGGACTCCGTCGGCGCCCGGCAACTGCGCGCGGGCGGGTCGTCATGACGCAACTTGGGCATCATGCGGCGACGGCGCCGGTTACGGCAAGGGAAGGTCATGGCAATAGAGGGGCACCGCAAGGGATGGCCTCGCCAGACCGGTACGATCACAGATAGAGTGGCGTCCTCAAACTATCGCCGGCGAGGAGTGGGCAGGGTCCCGCGGCCTCGTGGGCCCTCAAGGGGTCCCATGCCCATGATGCGGTCGATCAGGGTTCGTCTGTACATTGCATTCGGCGCGCTGACGGCGCTGATCTTCCTGGTCGTCGCCTTCGAGGCGAACGGCATGCGCGAGCTTGGCCGGACGATCGATCGGCTGGCCGGCAGCGCGCTTACGAGTGCCGAGGCGCTGACCCGCCTCGGCAAGCTTGCGGCTGACATCCGCATCGCCGACGGTCGCGCGATCCTGGCGGATGGCAGCGAGGCGCGGATTGCGGCGCTGGGCGACGCCCGGGTGCGCGCCGCCCGGTTCCAGCGCGAGGTCGATCTCTATGCGGCGCTCGTCGCGGGCGAGCAGGAACAGGCGCTCTATCGCGCGCTGCTCACCCGCGCCGACGGCCTCGTCCGGGCGCAGGCCGACCTCGATCGGCAATTCGCCGAAGCGGGCGGCGACCCGGCCCAATGGTACCGGTCGGCCGGGCGCGCTGCCTATGATCAGGCGCAGGCGGCAATCGAGGCGCTGATCGTGGAGACCGAACGGCGCGCCGCCGCGGATGTCGATGCCGCGCGCCAGGAGACGCGCGGGCTCTCGCTGATCGCCGACGGCATGCTGGGCGTGGCCCTGCTGGTGGCGCTCCTCGCGGTGATCTATCCGGCGCTGCACATCGTCGAGCCGCTGGCCCGGCTCACCGCGGCCATGCGCCGTCTGGCGGAGGGCGATTGGGCGATCGAGATCCCGGCGACCGAGCGGTCGGACGAGATCGGCGCCATGGCGCGCGCGATCCAGGCGCTCCGCCGCCAGGGCATGGCGGGCGAGCAGGCGGCGACGGCCTTGCGTGCGCTCAATGCCGATCTCGAACGGCTCGCCATGATCGATCCGCTGACCGGCGTCGCCAACCGCCGCTATTTCTACCAGCGGGCGGCGATCGAGATCGTGGCGGCGCACCGGCGCCGCTGCTCGCTCGCCTGCCTCATGCTCGACATCGATTTCTTCAAGGCGGTCAACGACCGGTACGGCCATGCCGCCGGCGATCTCGTGCTGAAGCAGGTCGCCCAGGTCGTCCTCACCGGCATCCGGCCCTACGACCTCTTGGGGCGGCTCGGCGGCGAGGAATTTGCGGTGCTCCTGCTGGACGCGGGCCCCGCGACGGCCGCCGCCATCGGCGA
The DNA here is from genome assembly GCF_014643535.1 of Aliidongia dinghuensis. Lineage (NCBI taxonomy): Bacteria > Pseudomonadati > Pseudomonadota > Alphaproteobacteria > Rhodospirillales > Dongiaceae > Aliidongia > Aliidongia dinghuensis. The sequence continues at coordinate 384,205 of NZ_BMJQ01000005.1, forward strand.
GCGGCTGCGCGCGGCGGTCGCGGGGGCGACGACGCCGATCGACGGCACTCCCCTGTCGGTCACGATCAGCATCGGCGTCGGCTGTCTCGGGACGGACGATGTCGCGGTCGACCCGCTGCTCGACCGGGCCGACCGCGCGCTCTACGAGGCGAAGCGCCGCGGGCGCAACCAGGTGGTCGGACCCGAGCCGATGGCGCCGCCGGCCGTGGTGTCCGAGCGGTAGTGGTGGCTCAGGCGCCGCCGGCGGTGGTGAGCGGCTGCCACAGCTCGACCTTGTTGCCGTCCGGGTCGAGGAACCAGCCGAACCGGCCGTAGTCATATTCCTCGATCGCGCCGACCAGCGTGGCGCCGCCGGCAACCACCTGTTCCAGCGCCCGGTCCAGGTCGTCCACGACCAGGTTGATCATGAAGTCGCGCTCGGCCGGCTGGAAATAACTCGTGCTGGCGGGAAACGGTGCCCAGATGGTGAAGCCGCCGGGCGGCATGCGCTCCGGGTGCAGGCTCGCACCATGGGGCGGCGTCACCGGCAGGCGCAGATGCTTCGCGTACCAGGAGCCGAGCGCCGCCGGGTCGCGCGATTTGAAGAAGATGCCGCCGACACCGAGGACTCGGGCCATGGTTTCGCTCCGCCCATGATTGTTTTTGCCATGCTCGCGCCTCGGCATCATAGGCTGCGGCGCCGAAAGCCAAAAGAGACGAGGCGGCTTGACAAATGCTCATAGTGAGCAAAAATCTCCCTCGTCGCCGAACGACGGCGGCGCTTGGGACAGCAAGGAGCTTGCTGAACGTGACACTCGCCTCTGCCCAGCCCTACGACGTCATGGTGTTCGTCGGGCGGTTCCGCTTTTTCCACAATGGCCACTTGGCCGTGATGCGCCGGGCGCTCCGGCTCGGCCGCCACCTGATCGTGCTGGTCGGCTCCTGCCGGCAGGCGCGCAGCCTGCGCAATCCGCTCAACTTCGACGAGGTGCGCGCGACGATCCTCGACGCTTTCGAGCCGGCCGAGCGGGAGCGTCTCACGATCGTCCCACTGATCGACCGCTACAACGACATCGAATGGCTGGCCGACGTGCAGGCGGCAGTGCACGAGGTCGTGGGCCGGCTGCACCCGGCGGGCGGGCCCGAGCCGCGGCTGTGCCTGATCGGCCATGGCAAGGACCAGTCGAGCTATTACCTCAAGATGTTCCCGCAATGGGCGTCCGAGCCCGTGCCGAACCACGAGAGCCTGTCGGCGACGCCGATGCGCGAGGATTACCTGGCCGACGCCGAGGCGGGGCTCGCGAAATGGGCGGCCCATCTGCCGGCGAACGTCGTTGATTTCCTTCGCAGCTTCGCCCGGACCGAGGCCTATCGCAACCTGGCCGAGGAAGCAGCCTTCATTGCCGATTACAAGCGGAAATGGGCTGTCGCTCCCTATCCGCCGACCTTCGTCACGACCGACGCGGTGCTGGTGCAGAGCGGGCACATCCTGCTGGTCGAGCGCCGCAACAACCCGGGCAAGGGGCTGTTGGCCCTGCCCGGCGGCTTCGTCGACCAGCACGAGCGGATCAGGGACGCCATGATCCGCGAGCTGCGCGAGGAAACGCGGCTCAAGGTGCCGTCGGGCTTCCTCGAAGGCTCGATCAAGGCCGTGCAGGTGTTCGACTATCCCTATCGCAGTGCCCGCGGCCGCACGATCAGCCACGCCTTCCTGATCGTGCTCACCGGCGACCGCGCCGGCCTGCCCAAGGTGCGCGGCGGCGACGACGCCCGGCGCGCCTTCTGGCTGCCGATCGGCGAGCTCGAGCCCGAACAGATGTTCGAGGACCACTGGCACATCATCCGCACCATGCTGCCTTACGCTTCACGTGACTGAGATGGCCGTGACCGAGGGCGCTCGATTTCCCGCCGCTGGAACGACCGGCGGCTTGCCGGCAAAGGAGCTTTGCCATGTTGATTGAACCGAAACTGCGCTTGAGCTTCATCCAGGCGAACCCGACCGTGGGCGCCATCGCCGAGAATTTCGAGATCGTCCGCGCCTATCGCCGGAAATTCACCGGCCGGGCCGACCTGCTCGTGTTCAGCGAATGTTTCGGCACGGGCTATCCGTTCCAGGACCTGGCGCTGCGCCCGACCTTCATCCGCGACTTCCAGGCGGCGCTGGCCGCCCTCGTCGCCGAGATGCGCGGCGATGCCGGCCCGGCCGTGCTGATCGGCGGGCCGCAGCCCGGCGCCTCGCTGCCCTACAACGCCGCCTTCCTGATCGAGACCGACGGCTCGACCAACGTCGTCTTGAAGCACCGGCTGCCGAACGACGAGGTCTATGACGAGAAGCGCACCTTCGCCGAAGGGCCGATGCCGGCGCCGGTCGCGTTCCGCGGCTTCAAGCTCGGCATCCAGATCTGCGAGGATTTCTGGCACGGCGAGGTCGCCCGCGCGCTCGCCGACGAGGGCGCCGACATCCTGATCAGCCCGAACGGCAGCCATTTCAAGCTGGGCAAGCAGGCGATCCGGCTCGATCTCGCCCGGCGCGCGGTGCGCGCGGTCGGGCTGCCGCTCGTCTATGTCAACCAGGTCGGCGGGCAGGACGAGCTGGTGTTCGACGGCGGCTCCTTCGCGATCGACCGGCACGGCAATACGGTGGCGCAAGTGGCGTTCCGCGAGGCGAGCTTCGACTTGGTGCTGGAGCGGGGCGAGCACGGGCCTGACATCCGCCGTGCCGACGTGATCGGCAGTACCGCCAACGGCTATCCCGAGCCGCTCGAGGCGCTCTATCGCGCCATGGTGCTGGGCTTGCGCGACTATGTCGGCAAGAACCGCTTCCCGGGCGTCGTCATCGGCATGTCGGGCGGGCTCGACAGCGCGCTTTCGGCCGCGGTCGCGGTCGACGCGCTCGGGCCGGACAAGGTGCATCTGGTGCGCATGCCGTCGCCCTATACCTCAAAGGCCAGCATGGACGACGCGGCCGAGGCGGCACGCCTCTTGGGCGTCCGGCTTGACACGGTGCCGATCGAGCCGGCGATGGCGGCGTTCCGCACCATGCTGGCGCCGCTGTTCGAAGGCCGGGCGGAGGACGTGACCGAGGAGAACATCCAGGCGCGCGCCCGCGGCATCACGCTGATGGCGATCAGCAACAAGCTTGGGTCCATGGTGCTGTCGACCGGCAACAAATCCGAGATGTCGGTGGGCTACGCCACGCTCTACGGCGACATGTGCGGCGGCTATTCGGTGCTGAAGGACGTGTTCAAGACCATGGTCTTTGCGCTCGCGCGCTGGCGCAACGCCTATCGGCCGGAGGGGCTCCCCGATGGGCTCCGGGGGCCCGAAGGCCCGGTCGTGCCGGAAGAGATCATCACGAAGCCGCCGTCGGCCGAGCTCAAGCCCGACCAGACCGACGAAGCGGCGCTTGGCGCTTACGAACATCTGGACACGGTGCTGCGCCATCTGGTCGAGGGCATGAACGATGCGCCGCGTGCCGCCGCCCTCGCCTCGGCCGAGCTCGGCACGCCAATCGATGTCGCCTATGCCGAGCGCATCGGCCGGCTCGTCTGGCATGCCGAATACAAGCGCCGCCAAGGCCCGATGGGCGTGGTGCTGAGCGGCCGCGGCTACGACAAGGGCTGGCGCCTGCCGGTCACCAACGCCTACGGCCTCTGAACGGACCGCCCGACCATGATCGTCAATTTCTCCCAGCGCGCGCACAACCATAATTTCGAATCCGACTGGGCGGTGCGCAGCCTGCTCGACACGGACTTCTACAAGCTCCTGATGCTCCAGTTCATCTGGAAGCATTTCCCGGACGTGCCGGTCTCGTTCGGCCTCATCAACCGGACGAAATCCGTGCGGCTCGCCGACGAGCTCGACGAGGCGGAGCTCCGGCGGCAGCTCGACCATGTCCGCGAGCTCCGCTTCCGCCGGTCGGAGCTCATCTGGCTCGCCGGCAACACGTTCTATGGCCGCCGTGGCATCTTCGAGCCGGAGTTCATCGAATGGCTCGCCGACTTCGAGCTGCCGCCCTACCGGCTCGAGCGCCGCGACGGCCAGTTCGAGCTGCGCTTCGACGGCCCCTGGACCCATTCGACCATGTGGGAGATCTATGGGCTGTCGATCGTCAACGAGCTTAGGACGCGCGCCGGGCTCGCTCGCATGACCGAGTTCGAGCTCGACATCTTCTACGCCCGGGCCAAGGCGAAGCTGTGGGACAAGATCGAGCGGCTGCGCGGCGTCCAGGGCCTGGCGGTCGCCGATTTCGGCACGCGGCGCCGGCATTCCTTCCTGTGGCAGGAATTCGTCGTGCAGGCGATGGAGGCGGAGTTGGACGGCGCCTTCACCGGTACCTCCAACGCCTATATCGCCTTCAAGCATGATCTGGAGGCGATCGGCACCAATGCGCACGAGCTGCCGATGGTGCTGGCGGCGCTCGCGACCGACGACCGGTCGCTGGCGGATGCGCAGTACCGCGTGCTCGAACTGTGGCAGCGGACCTATGGCGGGGCGCTGCTCGTCATGCTGCCGGACACGTATGGCACGACGCAGTTTCTCGAACGCGCGCCCCAATGGGTGACCGGCTGGACCGGCATCCGCATCGACAGCAAGAACCCGGCGACGGCCGGCGAGGAATATATCGACTGGCTGACGTCGCGTGGCGTCGACCCGCGCGACAAGCGCATTCTGTTCAGCGACGGACTCGACGTCGGCGACATCCTGGATCTCCACGCGCGCTTCGCCGGCCGGATCAAGGCCGGCTACGGCTGGGGCACGCTCCTGACCAACGATTTCCGCGGCTGCCACCCGCGCCGCACGGCCGATTTCGAGCCGATCAGCCTGGTGTGCAAGGTTAAGGAGGCTGGCGGCCGCCCGGCGGTGAAGCTCAGCGACAATTACCTGAAGGCGACCGGCCCGGCCGCCGAGATCGCGCGCTATCGCGCGCTGTTCGGCACGGCCGGTGTCGCCAACGTGCCGGTACTGGTGTGAGCCGAAAGGAGCTGGTCTATGGACAGGATCGCGATCGACCGCCGGGCTGACATTCTGGGCCTGATCGACATCCAGCCGACCTTCATGCCGGGCGGCGAGCTGGCCGTGCCGGACGGCGATGCGGTGGTCGCCGTCGCGAACCGGTTGCTCGCCGACCGGTTCGACCACGCGTTCGCGACCCAGGACTGGCACCCGGCCGGCCATCATTCCTTCGCGAGCGCCCATCCGGGTCGCGCGCCGTTCGAGACGATCCGGCTTGCCTATGGCGACCAGACGCTGTGGCCCGACCATGGCGTGCAAGGCAGCCCGGGGGCCGCCCTGCACCCGGCGCTCGACCAGGCCAAGATCGAGCTCGTCGTGCGCAAGGGCTTCCGGCCGGCGATCGACAGCTATTCGGCCTTCTTCGAGAACGACCGCACGACGGCGACCGGCCTTGCGGGCTATCTCAAGGAACGCGGCTTCCGGCGCATCTTCTTCGCCGGGCTCGCGACCGACTTCTGCGTCGCCTATTCGGCGGAGGATGCGGTGCGCGCCGGCTTCGCCGCCGTTGTCGTCGAGGATGCGTGCCGCGGCATCGGCATGCCGGCCGAGGGCGGCGGCACCACGATCGATGCCGCGCGCCGCCGGCTCAAAGCGCTGGGCGTCCGCTTCGTCACGACTGCGGCGCTCGGCTGACTTCCTCCGCCTCGATCCGGGCCCAGAGTGCCCGCACCAGGTCCTTCAGCATCAGCGCCTCGGCCCAGCGATCCGACAGCTCGTAGCCGTCCGGGCCGGTCATGGCATATTCCTTGGGCCCGAGCTCGCAGAGGAAGGTCAGCGTCGCGTCGGCCGGCGCGCGCCGGCGCCAGGAGCGGATGCCGTATTCCCACCAGCCCATGAACAGGTCGAGCCAGTCGCGGTGATGGGGAAAGCTGATCTGCACCTGGACCTGCTCGCGGCTCGCGACCCGGCCGTGCAGCGCCCAGGCTTGGTCGAGGATGCGGTGGATGAGCGCATGGTTCTCCTGGCTCACCGGCCAGGCGAACTCGCGGCCGACGAGGTAATGCGAGAGATCCGCCGTCAGCTTCAGGTCCGGGAAGCGGTCGACCAGCTGCAGCGTGGTCATGAGGTCGGTCGTCATGCGGTCGCGATGGGTCTCGATGAAGACCGGAATGCCGGCCTCCGCCGCCAGGCGCTGCCAGCCCTCGATGTAGGGGAAACAGGCCTCGAGCCGGTACGGCCGCGCGTTCGGCTGCAGATTGACGTGGTCGGCGCCCAGTTCCCGCACCCGGTCGAGGATCGGGCGCAGATCCTCGACCGTCTCCGGATAGCACTGCGCCTGCCAGACGAGCCCGTGGGCGCGGAGGAAGCCGGTCACCTCGCGGGCATAGCCATGGTCGAAGAAGCGCACGCCGGCCCCGTCGAAGCCGGCGTCGCGGATCATCCCGAGCTTCCGGTCGAGCGGCCATTCCGCGCCGTCAGGGCGCCGGCGTTCCATGGCCCAGAGCGACTGGAGGACGAGCAGGCGCTGGGCCATCGTGGCCGCCCTCAGCCGATCGTCCGGATCGGGACCGGCGCCGTGACGGCACCATCCGCCGCCTCGTTGGCCGGATCGTAGTCGGCGCGGATATCGCTTGTGTGGGTCTCCGGCCCCCACCAGACCGCGGCGGCGGTGATGACCGAAAGCGCGATGACGTAGAGGGCGACGCCCCAGGGCGCGCCGTCCATCCAGAGGACGAGCAGGGAGGCCACGGCCGGCGCCGGCCCGCCGGCCAGGATCGAGCCCAGCTCGCGCGCGAACGCAAAGCCGCTGAAGCGCAGGCGCGGCCCGAACAGTTCGGCGAAATAGGCTGCCTGCGGCCCGAACATGGCGCCGCCGCCGATGCCCATGATGAGCGCGAAGGCGATGACGATGAGCGCGGTATTGCCGGTGTTGACGAGCGCGAAGAACGGGAAGGCGAAGAGTGCCGAGAAGAGGGCGCCGCCCATGTAGACCGGTCGCCGTCCCACCTTGTCAGACAGATAGCCGAAGAACAGGATGCCGGCGATCTCGACGAAATTGCCGGTGAACACGCCGAGCAGTGCTGTATTCCGCGGCAGATGCAGCGTGTTGATGATGTAGCTCAAGCCGAACACCGGGAAGAGATAGCCCAGACCGTTCTCGGCCAGGCGCGCACCGACCACGACCGCGAAATTGCGCGGATGCCGGCTGAGCGCCGCCAGCGCCGGTATGGCGATCCTGGGCCGCCGCTTCACCGCCTCGGTGAATACCGGCGTCTCCTGCACCCGGAGCCGGATCAGCACGCCGACCAGCACCAGCGCCAGGCTGATGAGGAACGGCACGCGCCAGCCCCAGCTCATGACCTGGTCCTTGGGCAGCAGCGAGACCAGCCCGAACACGCCGGCCGCCAGCAGGTTGCCGACCGTGACGCCCATCGGCGCGAAGCTGCCGAAGAAGCCGCGCCGCGTCTCGGGCGCATATTCGACGGCGAGGATGACGGCGCCGCCGTATTCCGCGCCCGCGCCCAACCCCTGGACGAGCCGCAGGCCGGCCAGCAGCACCGGCGCCCAGAGGCCGATCTCGGCATAGGTCGGCAGCAGGCCGATCAGGAACGTACCGCCGCCGACCAACAGGATCGTCGTCACCAGCACGGGCTTGCGGCCCCAGCGGTCGCCCAGATAGCCGAACAGGATGCCGCCGAACGGCCGGGCGACGAAGCCGACGCCGAAGGTGGTGAAGGACAGCAGCATGCCCATGCTGGGCTCGAATTTCGGGAAGAACAGGTCGCCGAACACCAGCGCCGCGGCCGTGCCATAGACGAAGAAATCATACCATTCGAGCGCCGAGCCGACGGCGGCCGCCAGCATGATCGGAATGAGCGAGCGCTTCGGCTGGGTGCTGCCCCGTCGGATCGTGTGAGGTCCGTTCGTATGAGCCATCCTGCTGTTCCTCCCTTGGTCCGGCTTCGGCCGGTTATGGTGTTTTGGGTATTGGACTGAGGTGCTTGCTCCCCGTTCTTGGTCGGGCGTGTCTCGGCGGGGCGTGGCGATCACGCGACGGCGCGCGGCCCGGCGAAATAGCGGTTCTTGGCCGTCGTCTGGTTCTCGTAGATCGAGCCCTGGTGCGGCGCCGGCGGCAGCGGCATGCGGACGGGGACGTCGGCGAGGCGCGGCACGATCGTGGGTTCCCCGGCGACGATGCGCCCATTGAACCCAGCGAAATCCGGCACGCCGGCGAGCGGCCAGGCGTCGGCCGCCGCGAACTCGTAGAGCAAGAGCGCCCGCGGCTTGTCCGAGCGGTTCTGCGCCGAGCCATGGACCGCGCGCACGTGATGGAAGCTCATGGCGCCGGCCCGGCCGGTCACCGGCACGGCCTTGGCGAAATCGAGCCCGCAGGTATCGGGATCCATGGCGCCGCAGAAATAGCCGTCGGCATGATGGTCGTAGACCGGCCCGCGGTGCGTGTCGGGCAACACCAGCATGGCGCCGTTCTCGACCGTGCAGTCGTCGAGCATGACGCCGACCGCCAGGATGTCGTCGTTGGTGTGCGGATAGAACGCCCAGTCCTGGTGCCATTCGACCGGCGAGCCGTAGTGCGGTGCCTTGAGATTGATCTTGGAGCCGTGCAGCCGCACGGCCGGACCCAAGAGTTTTTGCAGGATTGAGACCAGCCGCGGTGAGCGTGCGACTTCCCAGAAGAACGGATGGTTCTTGTGCGGCGTCTTGATGCGGCGGACCTTGGGCGCCTCCGCGGTGTGGCCGGGCTCCAGGTCATAGACGTCCGTGTGACCCGTGACTTCGCCGGCCTTGACCAGGAGCTCGGCCAGGACGCGGCGCGCCTCGCGAAGCTCGGTCGCGTCCAGCACGTCGTCCACGACCAGAAACCCGTCCCGGTGATAGGCAGCAACCTGTTCGGCCGAAATCATCGCGTCGCCTCCCATTGTGATAGCGCTAACATTTATCTAGTGGTAGCGCTATCATCAGGGCTCGTCAACGGCGGCGGCTAAAGCCTTGTTCCGGCTTGCAATCGATAACCGCTTGCCCGCAAGGTCTCGGGGCAATGGAAGAACGCGCGAGCGGAACAGGGCCGGTCGGGCGGCCGCGGATCGAGGATGTGGCGGTGCTGGCCGGCACGTCGCCCATGACGGTCTCCCGCGCGCTCCGGCAGCCCGGCAAGGTGGCGCCCGAGACGCTCGCCCGCATCCGCGCCGCGGTGGACGCGCTCGGCTACATTCCCGACCTTTCGGCGAGCAGCCTCGCCTCGCGGCGCAGCGGCATCCTCGCGGTCCTGGTGCCGACGATCGGCAATTCGGTCTTCTCCGAGACCGTGCGCGGCGTCACCGACGCGATCGAGGGGGCGGACCAGCAATTGCTGATCGGCGACTTCACCTATTCGGAGGAGAAGCGGCGCGAGCTCGTCCGGGCGCTGATCGGCCGACGGCCGGACGCGCTCGTCATCGTCGGCGCGGTCCAGGACGAGGTCGTCCGCACGGCACTGCGCCGCCAGGCGATCCCGGTCGTCGAGACCTGGGAGCTCGGGTCCGACCCGATCGACATGATGGTGGGCTTCTCGAACTTCGACGTCGGCGCTGCGGTCGCGCGCCATCTGGCCGGGCGCGGGCGCCGTCGCGGCGCCTTCATCGGCGGCACCGAGAGCCGGGCCATGGCGCGCCGTGCCGGCTTCCGGGCCGCCTGGGCCGAGGCCGGCCTAGGCACACCCGAGGACGAGGTGCCGACCGATCTCTCGATCGAGGCCGGCCGGCAGGCGTTCATCGAGCTGCTGGCGCGCGCCCCGGATATCGACGGCGTGTTCTTCGCGACCGACGTCATGGCGGTGGGCGGGCTGCTCGAATGCCAGCGCCGCGGCATCGCCGTGCCCGATGAGGTCGCGATCGTCGGCCTCGGCAACCTCGAGATCGGCCGCCAGATGCAGCCGGCGCTGACCACGGTCGAGATCCCGGCCTACGCCATGGGCCGGCGCGCCGGCGACCTCATCCTCGCCCGCCTCGCCAAGGGGGCGGGGCCGGCAGCCGAGCGGATCATCGACCTCGGCTTCTCGCTGCTCGTGCGCGGGACGAGCTGAAGGCTTGCCCTGGCGCGTCTGACTGGCGCGCCTCGGTATACCGCCGGCCGTGGTAGAATCGTCGGGAGGAGGACCTGACGATGAACGACGATCGGTCCATGAAAGTGTTCTTCCTGTTCACGGGAAGCGGCGCCCTGGTGATCCTGACCTCTTATGGCGCTATCGACGATCCGGCGCTGCTTCGGAGGCTCGCCGCCAAGGGAATCGACAAGTTCCTTTCGTACCAGATCCCGCTCGCGCTCGCCCGCGAGCGGTACGGCAAGCACTTCGATGTCGTGTTGGAGGACTTGTCCGAAACCGACGACTTGCGCGTGCTCGATTTCGACGGCACACGGGCGTTCCGGCTGTTCAGCTTCCGTGAGATGGGAGCGCCGCTGCCAGTCGAGCCGTAGTCCGGGTCGAGCCGTAGCCCGGAGCGCCTGCGGATGCCGAGGCCAGGACGCCTTGGAGGCCGGATCGGAGCGCGGCCGTCCTCCGGGTGATTGTCGACGCCGGGCCAACAGCGCATCACGCTGCGGCTTTGGGTGCCTGGCGCCCGATCGCTCGCTGACCGGAACCTGACGCACGCTTGCCAGCCGATGGCGGGACCGCTCTGGTCCGGCTGGAATAGCGGTCTCTCGACCGCATGAAGGTGCGAACGCGGGGTTCCAGGTAGCCCGCAAGGACGGTGGCCAATCTGATATGATTGGCTTCACCGTACCCGATATCCCGCGGCCATTCGGACAATGCTCGAGCATCAATCACGGCTGGCAGCACTTTTCGCGGCAATGATCGCCCTTGTCTCGCCGCAACCTGCTGGTGCCGCCGCAACCGGGTGGCATGGCACCAACTGGGGCGAAGGCACCGCTGAGCTGAGTCGGCAGTTCGGCGCTGCGGCCACGCGCCTCGACCGACCGATCGATTTCGGCGACTCCTATGCCGACCTCGCGCTCAAGAATTACGATATCGGAGGCTATGGCTTCACGGTGTTCTTCCAGATGGACAAGCGCACCCACGGCCTGAAGCGCATCCAGATCGAACGGGGACGGCACGGTGCCGTGCCACAGGTCGCCAAGGCCGTCTTCAATGTGCTGGTCGCGGATTACGGCCAGCCGACGATCGCCTGCTCCACCCGCGCCCACACGATCGAGGCGCAAAGTCTCGTCGAGGAGACCTGGGAGCGCGACGGCACCACCGTGCGCGCCCTGTTTCGAGAAGCCAGCCTCAACACTCTGGACCCGTACCTGGCGCGCGCCGTCGGCGACTTCGTCACCGGCTCGACCGCCGCTGGCCTGTCGCAGCAGTTGCTCATCCGCATCGCTCCGGCGGGGACGGAACCGGAGGATTGCCGCAAAGCGGACTGAGATCGGGCGCAACGGCCGATCCTCGCCGGGGCACCATCGGGGCTACGACGGCAGAGGACGGCCGATCAAACCAAGGACACCAATTCGGCGATCTCACCGTCGAGAACGAGATCGTCCATCGCGCCCAGCAACCAGAGAGAGTCGACCTGGAACCGCAGCAACGGCCGGTCCCACCAGTGTTCGATGAGACCGGCCAAAGCGGCGGCCTCGGGCGGATCGAGATCGTCCGTCAAGTTGTAGACGCCCACGACGTAGAGGTCCGTCTCCCGGCGGCCCAGCGTGCGCTGAATCTTCTTGAGAAGATTGGCGCCGTCCCGTTGTTCGGGGTACACGCGCAAATACAAACGACCAATGTTCACGTTGCCTGAGAATAACCCCCGCAGCTCAATCGCGATCGGACCCAGACTCTTCAGTTCGCGCCGCTCGAAGTCACCGATCGTGGGCGGCTTGTCTTGCCCGACCGCCAGAGAACCGCAGATGGTGGCATGCAGTCTGTCTTTGCGTCGTTCCAGCAAGCTCCAGGCAATCTTTCGGGAGAAGGGCGACGCCCGTAGCGCACGATCCAATTCCAGGAATGCTGCCGATCGCAACAGGGCAGCGGTGGGGAGCGGCACGGCAAGCGAATAGACGCGAGGGTGTCGGCCCATCGAGTACGCCGCCCCTTCGCGCGACGGTATGACCTTAGGGTGGTCCGGAGCCACCAGCGGGAGGTGAGCGAGCCGGTAAACGTCGTCGAGCGCGAGCCCCTCGCCCGGGACGAAGCCTGTTCGGCTGCGCTCGTAGCCCAATTCCTCATCGCTGCAGAGTTCGATCGCGGGTGAGATCATTTCGCTCCCCGAAAGCCAAAGTCCTGCGCACAGGGTGTGCGCAGGACTTATCTCGTTTGCGTACGTACTTTGCTTCGATTCGACCGAACGATGGATTTCGTCGGTATGAAGCGCGCTTATGAACAGCCGCTCGTGGAACCGCAGGTGTTGCACTTCATGCAGGTGCCGTTGCGCACGAGCGTGAAGTTGCCGCATTCGCCGCAGCTGTCGCCCTCGTAGCCCTTCATCCGGGCCTCGCGGATCTGCTCCGACCGGCTGTCACCGCCACCATGCCCGCCGCCATGGGCGTGATGCGCATGGTCGTGGTGGTGGTCATGGCTGTGGCCGACATGCGGGTCGGTCGCGAGCGCCAGGGCCGAGGTGCCGGCGAAGGCCACGGCCGGCAGACCGCCCTGCAGCACGGTGAGCTTGGTCCGGGCGAAGCCCGAACTCGCCGCCCGCTGGATCTTCTCGAACTGGGCCGCGGCCTTGCGCGAGGCATCCGCAGTGTCCGGCAGCAGGCCTTCCTGGTCGCCGGCGCCGACTGTGTCCGGGGCGAGGTCCGCCGGCTGGACGTGGGCCAGGTCGTTGCGGCCCAGGTACGAGATCGCGAGCTCACGGAACAGATAGTCGACGATCGAGGTCGCCATCTTGATCGTATCGTTGCCCTCGACCTGGCCGGCCGGCTCGAACCGGGTGAAGGTGAAGGCCTCGACGAACTCCTCGAGCGGCACGCCGTACTGCAGGCCGATCGAGACCGCGATCGCGAAGTTGTTCATGAGCGACCGGAAGGCGGAGCCTTCCTTGTGCATGTCGACGAACACTTCGGCCAGGCTGCCGTCCTCGTACTCGCCGGTGCGGAGATAGACCTTGTGGCCGCCGACGATCGCCTTCTGGGTATAGCCCTTCCGGCGCTGCGGCAGGCGGCGACGCTCCGTGCGGTGCACGACCTTCTCGATGACCCGCTCGATCAGCCGCTCGGTCACGATCGGCGCGCGCTCGGCCGGGTTCATGGCCGCGAAAGTCTCGATCGCGTCCTCGTCCTCCTCATCGTCGATGAGCGAGGCCGACAGCGGCTGCGACAGTTTCGAGCCGTCGCGATAGAGCGCGTTCGCCTTGATGCCGAGGCGCCAGGAGAGCAGGTACGCCTCCTTGCATTCCGAGACGGTCGCCGCATTCGGCATGTTGATCGTCTTGGAGATGGCGCCGGAGATGAACGACTGTGACGCCGCCATCATGCGGATGTGGCTCTCCCAGCTCAAGTAGCGCTTGCCCAAGCGGCCGCACGGGTTGGCGCAGTCGAACACCGGCAGATGCTCTTCCTTCAGGCCCGGTGCGCCCTCGAGCGTCATGGCGCCGCAGCAGTAGGTGTTCGCCGCCTCAATGTCGGTCTTGGTGAAGCCCAGGTGCGCCAGCAGGTCGAACGACACGTCGTTCAGCCGCTCCGCCGGGATGCCGAGCGTGGCCGTCAGGAACTCCTCGCCCAGCGTCCACTTGTTGAAGGCGAACTTGACGTCGAAGGCGGAGGCGAGGCCGGCCTCGATCTTGGCCAATTCGGCCGCGGTGAAGCCCTTGGCCGCGAGCGTCTCGTGATTGATGCGCGGCGCGCCCTTGAGCGTGCCGTGGCCGACGGCGTAGCGCACCATCGCCTCGGCCTGGTCGGGGCCGTAGCCGAGGGTGGCCAGCGCCTCCGGCACGATGCGGTTGATGATCTTGAAGTAGCCGCCGCCGGCCAGCTTCTTGAACTTCACCAGCGCGAAGTCGGGCTCGATGCCGGTCGTGTCGCAATCCATGACCAGGCCAATGGTGCCGGTCGGCGCCACGACGGTCGACTGCGCGTTGCGGTAGCCGTGCGCCTCGCCGAGTGCCAGCGCCTCGTCCCAGGCGCGCGCCGCGGCGGTGGCGAGGGCCGCGTCCGGGCATTGCGCCGCCTCGAACGGCACCGGCTTCACGGTCAGGCCTTCGTAGCCGTCGACGGCGCCATGGGCGGCCCGGCGATGGTTGCGGATGACCCGGAGCATGGCGTCCCGGTTCTTGGCGAAGCCGGGGAAGGGACCCAGCTCCTTCGCCATCTCGGCCGAGGTCCGATAGGCGATGCCGGTCATGACCGCCGAGATCGCGGCGCAGATCGAACGGCCTTCCTCGCTGTCATAGCCGTAGCCGGCCGCCATCAGCAGGCCGCCGAGGTTGGCGTAGCCCAGGCCGAGGGTGCGGAACTCGTAGGAGAGCTGCGCGATCTCGCGGCTCGGGAACTGCGCCATCAGCACCGAGATCTCGAGCACGACGGTCCAGATGCGGACCGCATGCTCGAACGACGGCGTGTCGAATTCGCCGGCGGCGTCGCGGAACGTCAGCAGGTTGAGCGAGGCGAGATTGCACGCCGTGTCGTCGAGGAACATGTATTCCGAGCACGGGTTCGACGCATTGATGCGCCCCGATGCCGGGCAGGTGTGCCACTCGTTGATCGTCGTGTCGAACTGCACGCCCGGATCGGCCGAGGCCCAGGCGGCATGGCCGATCTTCTCCCAGAGCTCGCGGGCCTTCAGCGTCTTGTGCACCTTGCCGTCGATGCGGCGCATCAGCTTCCACTCGCCGTCGGCCAGCACCTGCTCGATGAAGTCGTTGGTGAGGCGCACCGAGTTGTTGGAATTCTGGCCGGCGACGGTCAGGTACGCCTCGCTGTCCCAATCCGTGTCGTAAACGCGGAAGTCGAGATTGTCGTAGCCCTGCTCGGCGAACTGGATCACGCGCTGGACGTAGTTCTCCGGCAGCATGGCCCGGCGCGCGGCCTTGATCGCCGCCTTGAGCGCGCCGTTCTTCTTGGGGTCGAAGGCGCCGTCGCCGAGATCGGGCCGCGCTTCGATGCAGGCCTGCATGATCTCGTTCAGGTGCTTGTTCGCGAGCTTCGAGCCGGCGACGAGCGCTGCCACCTTCTGCTCCTCGACCACCTTCCAGTCGATATAGGCCTCGATGTCGGGATGGTCGATGTCGACCGTCACCATCTTGGCGGCACGGCGCGTGGTGCCGCCCGACTTGATGGCGCCGGCCGCGCGGTCGCCGATCTTGAGGAAGCTCATGAGGCCCGAGGAGCGGCCGCCGCCCGACAGGCGCTCACCGTCGCCACGCAGCTGGGAGAAATTGGAGCCGGTGCCCGAGCCGTACTTGAACAGCCGCGCCTCGCGCACCCACAGGTCCATGATGCCGCCCTCGTTGACGAGGTCGTCGGCGACGGACTGGATGAAGCAGGCATGCGGCTGCGGATGCTCGTAGGAGCTGGCCGACGCGGTGAGCTCGCCGGTCTTGAAATCGACGTAGTAATGGCCCTGCGCCGGGCCGTCGATGCCATAGGCCCAGTGCAGGCCGGTGTTGAACCATTGCGGGCTGTTGGGCGCCGCCATCTGGCGCGCGAGCATGACGCGCAGCTCGTCGAAGAAAGCGCGGGCGTCTGCCTCCGTGTCGAAATAGCCGCCCTTCCAGCCCCAGTAGGTCCAGGTACCGGCCAGCCGGTCGAACACCTGCTTCGCCGACTTCTCGGAGCCGAAGCGCTCCTTCTCCGGCAGCGCCTCGAGCTTCTTCTCGTCCGGTATCTGACGGCGCAGCCACGCGGGCACACCCTTCTCGGCCACCGGCTTCAGGGCTGCCGGCACGCCGGCCTTGCGGAAATACTTCTGGGCCAGGATGTCGCAGGCGACCTGCGACCAGTCCTTTGGCACCTCCATGTCGGCCAGGCGGAAGACCACCGAGCCGTCCGGATTGCGGATCTCGCTCGTGGCCGACGTGAACTCGATCGCCGCGTAGGGATCGTGACCTTCGGTCGTGAATCGACGGGAGATCCGCATGGTCGTCTTAGCCCCTATTCATTGTTTCGCCCACATCGTGCCGGATCGCCGCTGCCCCCGCGCGACAGATCCGGAAGGCCGTCCAGGCCCCGTATGTAGGCTCGGATGATGAGGGTGCCACAAAATATGGTGGATGCAACGGGGTTTATGGCGAGATTTTGTCAAAAAATCCCTTGCCAAGACTCGCGGACTCGTTCCACCCGCGGAACGGCTTGGGTTCGGCCCCAAGCCGCCTCATGTCCCGTCTATATATAGTATCAGGGTTGTGTGACGTTTCTGAGCATGAGCAGGCACAAGACGCCGACGGCGAGGCTCACCACCAGGGGTGCGCGCATCCGGGCGCTGGCGAGCGTCGCGACGGCGGCCACTATATAGAGTATGCCGCCCTGCAGCACCGTCGGCACGATCAAGGCCGTGAACATGGCGCCCGGCAGATGGCCGAGGAATGCCTCGACCGCCGGGCTCGGCGTCACGCGGCGCGCGAGGAACAGGCCGGTGAAGCGGATGAGGTAGACGCCGGCCGCCATGCCGAAGATGGTGATCATCGTCGGCAGGTGGAGCGCCATGTCGCCCGACGCGACGTCGGCCAGAGACAGATCGGGGGCCAAAGACAGATCAGGCGCCATGGGCGTAGCTCTCCTCGGCGGTGCGCCGCGTGTCGCGCCAGGCGCCGACCAGGCTGCCGGTCAAGCCGCCTGCGAGCAGGTACCAGGCGCCGGGCAAGAAATGGGCGCCCAGGACGGCGGCGGCGCCGGATGCCAGCCAGGGCCAGAGGTCGCGCCGGCCGCGCCACATCCGGCCGGCGAGGGCCGTGAACACGGCCGTGCCGATGAAGTCGAGCCCCAGGCGCTCGGGCGCCGGCAGCGCGCCGCCGAACGCGCGGCCGATGAAGCCTGAGACGACCCAGAAGCTCCAGAGTGCGAGCCCACTGCCGACGAAGAAGCCGGCATCGCGCCCGCCGGCGCGCATCTCGGCGATGCTGACTGCCCAGTTCTCGTCGGCGGTGAAGAACACGCTGCCGTAGGACAGCAGGCGCCCGAGCGGGCCCAGCCAGGGCTTGAGCGCTGCCGTCATGATCACGTAGCGCAGGTTGATGATGGCGGCCGCAGCGACGATGCCGGCGATCGGCAGGGGATCGCCCCACAGCTGCAGGGCCAGCATCTGGCTTGAGCCGGCGAACACGAGCGCGCTCATGAGCACGGTCTCGGCCAAGCTCAACCCATGCTGGCCGGCGATGAGGCCATAGGCGACGCCGAACACGGCGACGCCGGCGGCGATCGGCAGGGTCTTGGCATAGCCACGGGCGATGCCGCCCCAGGTGAAGCGAATCGGCGGATTTTCTCGGTTCATGCCGCCGAGGCTAGGACACGTCTCACCCCAGGGTCTTGAACGTTCCTTGCCGGTAGAGGCCGGGCGGCACGCCGACGAGGCGCTTGAAGGCGCGGGTCAGGTGGCTCTGGTCGGCGAAGCCGCAATCGAACGCCACCGCGGCCGGCGCCAGGCCCTGGCGCAGCAGCTGCTGGGCCTGCGCCACGCGCCGGGCCGTCTGGTAGGCGTGCGGCGGCATGCCGACGGTCCGGCGAAAGGCGCGGACGAGCGACAGCGGGTGCAATTGAGCGATCTCGGCGAGTCGCGCAAGCGGCACCGGTTCGGCCAGATGCTCGTCCAGATAGGCCTGCACGCGCGCGATCGGGCCGGGCTCGCGGCCGATCGGCGCCGGCGCCGGGCCGCGGCCATGGCGCCGGGCGATGGCCGCGATGAGGTCGAGGAAGCCCTCCTCGCGGGCGAGGCTGGACATGCCCGCGAGCGCATCATGCTGGCGGACGAAGGCGGCAGCGAGTTCCGCGTCCTCGACGATCGTCTCGGCGAAATAGGGCAAGACCGGATGATCGGGATCGAGCGCCGCGAAGGCGGCTTTCGGCACGTACATGACCCGATAGCGCCAGCCTTCCTCGACGGCCCGGCTGCCGTCATGCGGCACTTCCGGGTTCAGGAGCGCCAGCTGCCCCGGCCCCGCCCGGTGGAGCGCGCCCTGATAGCGGAACTGCTCGCCGCCGCTGGTGATGGCCGCGAGCGTGTAGGTTGGGTGCGCGTGCTGGCCGAAGGCATGGGTGATGTAGCGGGCCGACAGCAGCTCCGTGCCGCCGCCTTCCGCCACGGTCCAATAGCGCGCCCGCTCGGCGCCGGTCAGGGGCTCGTCGTCGCTGTGCATCACGCCTACCTATGTATGGTGCCGCCCCGGCACCTGCGAGGGGGCCTGCGGGAGGGAGGAGCAGCGCGTCGACGGCCGCGGAACGGGGGTGCGATTTTTTTTGCAAATAGCCTGTTGACTCGGTTCGGCTGACGGACGTATAAGCCGCTTCCCGACGCGACGGGGCCCGCCGAAAAGCAAGGCGACGCCTCGAAAAATCGGGAAATGGAGCTAGCGCGACGCGGGTTTCCGCATCTCGTTTTCGGCCGGGGAAATACCCCCGGTCCTTCCTGTGGAAAGGCTCTTTACCGGGCCGGCGCAGCGAAGAAAAAGAAAACGGAAAAAGATGCGAAAAACTGGTTGACACGGTTCTGAGGCAAGCGTAAAAGCCTGCCTCCGCTTCGACGGGAAGCGCCGCTGAACGGCGGCGAAAAACGAAACGAAGCACTGCTGTTTGACATTGTTGAGAGAAGGAAGGGATGCGCAGGCGGCGGCGTGGAGTGGTTCACGCTGGTCTGGTTGTGCATCTTGGTAAGCCAAGTGATGTAATGCAGTCGGATCGGCAGGGCTTTGG